>DASUZQ010000234.1:0-5445 GCA_036376815.1 Methyloceanibacter sp.
CAGGCCCGCATCCAGCCGATCGTCGGCTGCACTTTGTCGCTGAGCTTTGCACCCGAGCCCGAGACTCAGCCGGAAAACGGTGAGCTGAGACGGCATGTAAATCATGGCCGCGTGGCACTCCTCGCCAAGGATGCGGCCGGCTATGCCAATCTCATCAAGCTCTCGACCGAGGCCTATCGCTATGGCGCGGACAGCGGCGACCCTCTCGTCACGATCTCCCATCTTGCCCTCCACCGGGCCGGACTCATCGCGCTCACCGGAGGTCCTGACGGCGTGATCGACCGCGCCATCGCCGCCAACGATTTCAGGTTTGCCGAGTCTGCTCTCAATTCACTCAAAAGCATTTTCGGCGACCGCCTCTATGTGGAGCTCCAGCGGCACGGGCTGCCGCAGGAGAGGACGGCAGAGCCGCTTCTGCTTGATCTCGCTTACGACAACCATTTGCCGATCGTTGCCACCAACGAGCCTTACTTCGCAAGCCCCGACGATTTCGAGGCGCATGACGCGCTGATCTGCATCGCCCAAGGAAGCTACGTCGCGGTGGACCAGCGGCGGCGCCTGAGCCCGGAGCCTTATTTCAAGAGCGCGCGTCAAATGATGGAGCTGTTCGCCGATCTGCCTGAGGCGATCGAGAACACCATCGAGGTCGCCCGCCGCTGCTCCTTCCGCCCGCGCGAGCACGCGCCGATCCTGCCGCAATTCGTGAACGGCGCGGCCTCGTCCGTGGCGCAAGGCGAGACGGAAGCCGCCGAGCTTCGCCGCCAGTCGGAGGCGGGTCTTGCCAGGAGACTTGCCGAGGTGGGGACGGCCCCCAGCTACGACGCATCCGCTTACGCCGATCGCCTCGCCTTCGAGCTCAACGTCATCACCGGCATGAACTATCAGGGCTATTTCCTGATCGTCGCCGATTTCATCCAATGGGCCAAGAAGGAGGGCATTCCGGTCGGGCCAGGGCGCGGATCAGGCGCCGGCTCGCTTGTCGCCTGGGCGCTGACCATCACCGATCTCGACCCCATGCGCTTTGGGCTGCTGTTCGAGCGCTTCTTGAACCCAGAGCGCGTGTCGATGCCGGACTTCGACATCGATTTCTGCCAGGACCGCCGCGACGAGGTGATCGCCTATGTGCGCGAGCGCTACGGCGCCGACCGCGTCGCCCATATCATCACCTTCGGCAAGCTGCAGGCGCGTGCCGTGCTTCGCGACGTCGGCCGCGTGCTGCACATGCCCTATGGGCAGGTCGACCGCCTGTGCAAGCTCGTGCCGCACAATCCGGCGAACCCGGTCACGCTCGCACAAGCCATTGCCGGCGAGCCGCGGCTGCAGGAGGCGCGCGACTCAGAGCCGGTCGTGGCCAAGCTCCTCGACATCGGCCAGCGCCTCGAAGGGCTTTATCGCCACGCCTCGACCCATGCCGCAGGCGTGGTGATCGCCGACCGGCCGCTGATCGACCTCGTCCCGCTCTATCGCGACCCGCGCGCCCAGCTTCCCGCCACCCAATTCAACATGAAATGGGCCGAGGCGGCGGGCCTCGTGAAGTTCGACTTTCTTGGGCTTAAAACGCTGACCGTGATCGAGACCGCGCGCGAGCTGCTTGCCCGCAAGGGCGTCGCGCTCGATCCGGCGCGGCTGCCTCTCGATGACGCTGCGACCTACGAGCTTCTCGCCCGCGGCGACACGGTCGGCGTGTTCCAGCTCGAAGGTGCAGGCATGCGCGACGCGCTGCGCAAGCTGAAGCCGGACCGCTTCGAGGACATCATCGCCATCGTGGCGCTCTATCGCCCAGGGCCGATGGATAACATCGACAGCTACGTCAACCGCAAGCACGGGCGCGAGCAGCCCGACTACCTGCACCCTCTGATCCAGCCGATCCTGGAAGAGACCTATGGCGTGATCATCTACCAGGAGCAGGTGATGCAGATCGCGCAGACCCTCTCGGGCTTCTCGCTCGGCGAGGCCGATCTCCTCCGCCGCGCCATGGGCAAGAAGATCAAGAAGGAGATGGCGCAGCAGCGGAACCGCTTCATCGAGGGCGCCGTCGGCAAGGGCGTCGATCGCGGCAGCGCCGAGTTCATCTTCGAGCTGGTCGCCAAGTTCGCCGGCTACGGCTTCAACAAGTCCCACGCCGCGGCCTACGCGCTGATCGCCTATCAGACCGCTTATCTCAAGGCCAACCACCCGATCGAGTTCCTGGCCGCCTCCATGACGCTCGACATCGGCAATACCGACAAGCTCAACGGCTTCGCCCAGGAAGCCCGCCGCATGGGCATTCGCATCGAGCCACCGTCGGTGAACCGCTCGGAGGCCGGCTTTGTGCCGAGCGACGGCGCCATCCGCTATTCGCTCGCGGCGCTGCGCAATATCGGGCGCCACGCCGTCGACCATATCTGCGCCGAGCGAGAAAAGCGCGGGCTCTTCAAGGACGTCTCCGAGTTCGCCCGCGCCATCAATCCGCGCCTCGTCAACAAGCGTGCGCTGGAGATGCTCGCCGCCGCCGGCGCGTTCGATGAGCTTGGCATCGACCGGGCCACTGCGCTCGCCAATGTCGATCGCATCATGGCCGCCGGCAATCGATCGCTCGCGGACGAGACCGGCGGACAGAACGACCTTTTCGCAGGTGCCGCGCGCACGCCGCCGCCGATTGAGCTCCGCGCCGCAAAGCCTTGGGTCCCCACCGACCGGCTGTCGCACGAGTTCGAGGCGGTGGGCTTCTTCCTCACCGGCCATCCGCTCGACGACTATCATGACGTGCTCGAGGCGCTTGGCGCCGAGTCCTGGGCGGACTTCGCGGCGAAGGCGCGCACACGGCGCGTCGTCGGCACGCTCGCCGGAACCGTGCTCGCGACGCGCGAGCGTCAGGGCAAGAGCGGCAACGCTTACGCCTTCGTCGCCTTCTCCGATCCGACCGGCCAGTTCGAGGCGGTGGTGTTCTCGGAAGCCTTGGCCGCCTCGCGCGAGCTGCTCCAGCCGGGCAGCGCCGTGCTGCTCGACGTCGAGGCCGAGGCCGACGGCGAGACCGTCAAGGCACGGGTCCAACGCATTACTTCGCTCGAGGCGGCCGCCGAGGCCCGCCATAGCGGCATCAAGATTTATCTCGAGGGCACTCGCGCGCTCGATAGCATCGCCGAGCAGGTCGGCGACCGGGGAGGGCAGGGCGAGCTCCGGCTCGTGCTTCGTCTCGACGATGCCGGACGCGAGGTCGAGTTTGTGCTGCCGCAAGGCATCGACGCCACGCCGAAGCAACGGAGCGCTCTCAAGCTGGTCGAGGGGGTGGCCGCGGTCAGCGCCCTTTGACCGGCCCAACCCCGGCCGCAACCCTTGGGCCGCAACCCTTGGGCCGCAACCCTTGCCAAGAGGGGGTTGCATCCCTATAAACCGCAACATCTCACACGCGGGATCTCAGCGCCGCGAGGCCCTTCAAGGGCTCTCACGCTCGCTCCGGTGACCGGGAAACCGGTCTCATCCTCCCGCGGCGGCAGAACCGGAAAAAGGAGAATGCAGTCCCATGGCACTGCCCAATGTTTCTATGCGCCAGCTGCTTGAGGCTGGCGTGCATTTTGGTCACCAGACCCACCGCTGGAACCCGAAGATGGCGCCGTTCATCTACGGCTCCCGCAACAACATCCACATCATCGACCTGACCCAGACCGTACCGCTGTTTCACCAGGCGCTGCTCGCCGTGGCCGATACCGTGGCCAAAGGCGGCCGCGTGCTGTTCGTCGGCACCAAGCGGCAGGCTTCCGAGGCCGTGGCCGACGCTGCGCGGTCTTGCGCCCAATATTACGTGAACCACCGCTGGCTCGGCGGCACGCTGACCAACTGGCGCACCATCTCGAACTCGATCCGCAGGCTCAAGTCGCTGGAGGAGCTGCTCGCCGGCGAGACGCAAGGCCTGACCAAGAAGGAGCTGTTGCAGCTCACCCGCGAGAAGGACAAGCTCGAGCGGGCGCTTGGCGGCATCAAGGATATGGGCGCCCCGCCTGACCTGATGTTCGTGATCGACACCAACAAGGAGGCGATCGCCATCGCCGAGGCACGCAAGCTCAACATGCCGATCGTCGCCGTGGTCGATTCGAACAGCGATCCTGATGGGATCAGTCATCCCATTCCCGGCAACGACGACGCCGGCCGCGCCATCACGCTTTATTGCGATATGATCGCGCGTGCCGCGATCGACGGCATCGAGCGGGCGCAAGGCTCAGCCGGGGTGGACCTCGGCGCCGCCGACGCGCCGCCGACGGAGCCCGGGCTCGAAGGCGATGAGGCCGGAGAGGGAACTGTGAGTCCTCCGACCGACGGCGAGCGCAGGCCGCAGCGGCGGAGGCCGGGACGGCCCGACGCAAGAGCCGGCAACGGCAAGGGTCCATCGCAGGCAAGGCGGCCCGCAAGGGCACCGAGGCCGAGCGCCGAAGCCAAGCCTGAATAGAGTGGCGATCAAAGTTTAGGGCCGGGGCCAACCAGCTCCGGCCCGATAGAGGATGGCATGACAGCGATTAATGCAACGATGGTGAAGGACCTGCGCGAGAAGACCGGCGCGGGCATGATGGATTGCAAGGCCGCGCTCAACGAGACCGCGGGCGACATGGAGGCTGCGGTCGATTGGCTGCGCACCAAAGGTCTTGCCAAGGCCGCCAAGAAGGCGGGCCGCGTGGCGGCTGAGGGTCTGATCGGCCTCGCCGCCAACGACAAAGAGGCTGCGCTGGTCGAGGTCAACTCCGAGACCGATTTTGTCGCCCGCAACGACAAGTTTCAGGAGATGGTGCGCACCATCGCTGCCGACGCGCTCAAAGCCAAGGGCGACCTCGACAAGCTCGCCAAGGGCAAGTATGGCGGAGGCAAGAGCAGCGTGACCGATCACCTGAAGGAGATGATCGGCTCGATCGGCGAGAACATGACGCTCCGTCGCACCGCCTATCTTGGCGTGAAGACCGGCGCGGTGGCGAGCTACATGCACAACACCATTTCGCCGGGCCTTGGCAAGATCGGTGTCATCGTCGCGCTCGAATCCGCAGGCGACGCCGAAAAGCTCAAGAGCTTCGGCAAGCAGGTGGCGATGCACATTGCCGCCGCCAATCCGCAAAGCGTGGACGTGGGCGGCCTCGATCCGGCTTTCGTCGAGCGCGAGCGCGCGGTGCTCACCGAGCAGGCGAAAGAGTCCGGCAAGCCGGCGGCGGTGATCGAGAAGATGGTCGAAGGCCGCTTGCGCAAATTCTACGAGGAGGTCGTTCTCCTGACGCAGGCCTTCGTCCACGATCCGGAGACGACCGTCGCCAAGGCGCTTGCCGCGACCGAGCAGAGCGCCGGCGCGCCGATCAAGATCGCCGGCTTCCATCGCTTCGCGCTTGGCGAAGGCATCGACCGGCCTGACAGTGATTTCGCCGCGGAGGTTGCCGCGGCAGCGTCTGGATCCTAGAGGCAGGGCGGGGGGATCGGCTGATGGCACAACCA
>DASUZQ010000235.1:0-3889 GCA_036376815.1 Methyloceanibacter sp.
CAGGCCGTCGCGCACGTCGGGGAGCGCCCGGTGCATGATGGTGGAGAGCGCGTAAGCAAGGTAGCGCTCTTCCAGAGCCTCGCGCAGGTTCACGGGCTCGATCGGGCCCTGCGAATCAGGGGGCGGCGGTCTTTTTCCCATGGTGTGCGATTAGCGCATCGGTCGAGTCGGCTCAAGCTCTGCTAGCCCAACTGGGCTTGTCATCGCCCCGGCTTGACCGGGCGATCCAGTAACCCCCGCTCTCGTTTACTGGATGCCCGCTTTCGCGGGCATGACACCCTGCTGGTTGCGTGCCAACAGAGCAATCAGTCGCTCGCGGGCCGCCGGCAATGTAAGGCCCTGGGGGCTAAGCACGTCGCGCTCGAGGAAGTGGCCGGTGAGTGCGAAGCCGGCGAGAATATCGGCCGGCGATGGTGCGGAGCCATCCTCCAGCAGAAAGCGGGGCAGCTTTAACAGCCGGTCGCAATAAGGCTTGCCCGCATCGCGCGACACCGCCCTCCCCGATTTCGGCGACACGTAGATCAGGTCGGCGTCCGTGCCGGTGGCGGCGCACTCGCTCAAATCGAGCCCGAAGCCGAGATCCTGGAGCAGCATCATCTCCCAGCGCACCAGGAGCGCCGGCCAGAGGCTCGCATCGTCGAGCGCAGCCAGAACCTCGAGCGCGCCATGATAGAGCTGCGGATGCGGATCGCGCTCGGGCAGAAGCTTGGCAAGCCCGGTGAGCGAGCCGATGGCCGCGAGCGCCGCCTGATCGTCGAGAACGCGCGCGGCGTTAGGGTCGAGAAGCTCGACATTGAAGCCGCCGAGATGGTCGGCGAGCCGCGCCCGCCAGGTGACGCTCAGGCGGTTGCCGAGCTGCATCAGCGGGCGCATCTTGCGCGACCGCCCTCCCCGCACGAGACCGAGATGGCGTCCGTGCCGCGCGGTCAGCAGCTCGGCAATGGTGTTCGCCTCACCGAGAGGCTTGGCCGAGATGAGGATGCCCTCGTCGCTGAAGTCCATGAGGAGAGACTATCACTCCTTTGGATAATCCAACCCCATCTCGCGGTAACGCTCGGGGTCCTCGCCCCAGCGCTCGCGCACCTTGACGAACAGGAAGAGATGGACCGGCGCCTCGATCATCTCGCCGATCTCCTTGCGCGCCGCCATGGAGATCTCCTTGATGGTCGCGCCGGATGCGCCAAGCACGATCTTCTTCTGGCTATCGCGCATCACGTAGATGGTCTGCTCGATGCGCACGCTGCCGTCGGCGAGCTCCTTCCAGGACTCGGTCTCGACCGTGAGGCTGTAGGGGAGCTCGTCATGCAGCCTGAGAAACAGCTTCTCGCGCGTGATCTCGGCGGCGGCCTGGCGGAGCGGCGCATCGGTGAGCTGGTCTTCGGGATAGAGCCAGGGGCCCGGCGGCACGGTCTCCGCGAGATAGGTCTTCAGGTCGGGAACGCCGTCGCCGCTCAACGCCGAGATCATAAAGGTGCGCGCGAAGGTGTGGCGGGTGGAGAGGTCGGCGGCGAGGTGTAGAAGCTCTGGCCGCGCCACGAGGTCGATCTTGTTGAGCACGGCGATTACGGGCCGCTTGATGGTGGGGAGCGTCTCGAATACGGGATCGAGCCAGGCGTCGAGCCCGCGCGCCGTGTGCGCACGCTCGGCATCGATCACCAGCGCCACGAGATCGGCCTCGGCAGCGCGGGTCCAGGCTGCTCCCGACATGGCGCGGTCGAGCCGGCGCTTCGGCTGAAAGATGCCTGGCGTGTCGACAAGGATGATTTGGCTCGCGCCTTCAATGGCGATGCCGAGCACAGGCGCCCGGGTCGTCTGCGCCTTCTGCGTGACGATGGCGACCTTGGCGCCGACCAGGGCATTGATCAGCGTGGACTTGCCGCTGTTCGGCGCGCCGATCAGCGCCACGAAGCCGCATCGCTGATCGTCGCCCCTGGCTTCAGTCATGGGTGGGAGCCTGCCAGACCCCCTCGCGCAATAGCATGGCGAGCGCCGCAGCCTGCTCGGCCGCGCGCTTGTTGGCGCCGTGGCCGCGCTCCGGCGCCACGCCGTCGATCTGTACCTCGGCGGTGAAGTGCGGGGCGTGATCCGGCCCTTCGCGCGCGATTTCGATGTAGCGCGGCAACGGCAAACGCCGTCCTTGCGCCCATTCCTGCAGGACCGACTTCGCGTCGGGGGTGGCGAGGCCGTAGCCGCTCAGCTCGGCGGCCCAAAAGCGATGGACGATATCGCGCGCGGCCGCGTAGCCGCCGTCGATGAAGATGGCGCCGAGCACCGCCTCGCAGGCATTGGCGAGGATGGTCTTCTTGCCGCGGCCGCCGCTGTCGGCCTCGCCTCCGCTCATCAGGATGAGCTTGCCGAGCTCCCAATCTTGCGCGACCTCGGCGCAGGTCTCGGCGCGCACGAGCTGATTGTAGCGCCGCGCAAGCTCCCCTTCGCTCGCGTCGGGAAAACTCGCGGTCAGGAGCTCGGCGATGGCGAGGCCGAGAACGCGATCGCCCAGGAATTCGAGCCGCTCATTGTCTTCGTTCGGCTTGAGCGAGGGGCGTGCGCTCGCGTGCGTGAGAGCAAGCTCGATGAGCGAGCGGTTCTTGAAGGCATAACCCAGTCGTTCGAAGAGCTGTGTGAGGACCGTATCGCGCCGATCGGGCACGGCTCAACGCACCGCTTCCAGAATGCGCGACCAACGGACGTCAGTGGGCCATTTCCAGATCTGCCAGAAGCTCGCATCCTCATCGATGGAGAAGAAGATGATCTGGGCGCGGCCGACCAGATTCTCGAAGGGCACGTAGCCGACCTCCGAGAGGAAGCGGCTGTCGGTCGAATTGTCCCGGTTGTCGCCCATCATGAAGAAATGGCCTTCGGGGACTTTATACACCTCGGTGTTGTCGCCGATGCCCTCGTTGATGAGGTCGAGCACGGGATAGGTCACCCCGTTCGGCAGGGTCTCCATATACCGGGCCATGTGCCGCTCGCGGACGGCGGGATCGCGCATGACGAAATCGTCGACGCGCTCCTTCTTCACCGCTTCGCCGTTGATGTGCAGCACGCCGTGAACCATCTGGATCTCGTCGCCCGGCAGGCCGATCACGCGCTTGATGTAGTCGGTCTCGTTGTCGCGCGGCAGCTTGAACACCACCACGTCGCCGCGGTTGGGCTCCTTCGCCCAGATGCGCCCGGAGAACAGGTTGGGCCCGAAAGGGAAGGAATAGCGGCTGTAGCCGTAGCTGTATTTCGACACGAACAGATAGTCGCCGACGAGCAGCGTCGGGATCATGGAGCCCGACGGAATGTTGAAGGGCTGGAACAGGAATATCCGCACGAGAAGCGCAAGGATGAGCGCGTGGATGACCACGCGGATGGTGTCTTTCACCCCGCTCTTCTCTTGCGTCTCTTCGGCCTCAACGCTCATGCGGAAGCTCTCCTCTGCATGCTGATCGATGCGGGGACCCGTCCGCGGCCCCTATAGCCCGTCCCACCTTGGGAGGCAAATGGCTCAATCGCGCATGGGGACGCGATAGGCCGAGATGATGACGATGGCCTGAGCCATGGGAAAGTCGTCGGTGATGGTGAGGTCGATGCGCACTTCGTGCCCCTCGGGCGTGAGGTCGGCAAGCGCTTGCAGCGCCCCGCCGGTGAGCTCGAGCGTTGGCCGGCCGGAGGGCAGATTGACCACGCCCATGTCGCGCCAGAACACACCCTGGCGGAAGCCGGTGCCGAGGGCCTTGGCGCAAGCCTCCTTGGCGGCGAAACGCTTGGCATAGGAGGCGGCGCGGCCGGCGCGGCCGTCGGACTTCCGCCGCTCGATGTCGGTGAACACGCGGGAGAGAAAGCGGTCGCCGTAGCGCTCGATGGTCCGCTCCACGCGCCTGATGTCGATGATGTCGTTGCC
>DASUZQ010000236.1:0-2846 GCA_036376815.1 Methyloceanibacter sp.
GCCGGCGTTGCGGATCACGTGGGCGTCGCCTTCCTTGAGGCCAGCGAATTTGGCCGGGTCGAGCCGCGCATCCATGCAGGTCAGAATCGCAAAGCGCCGGCCTGGCGGCAAAGGGAGCTTGCCCTTGTCGCCAAAATCGCCGGCATAGGTTTCATTGGCAGCAAGGACTTCGTTAAGAACTCTCGTCATGACGCGCTCCTTAAGGCGGGGTTCGAAGCCGGATGCGAGATCGACGCGCGTCAACGTGCGCTGCGTCGATCCAGCTCTGCCTTGAGAGTGTGGCAGAAGCGATCTCGGCGCGCGAGCAACGGCTTGGCGCGGAAGGCGCTTCCGAGGGACAAGACCGTCTAGCGCAAGCCTTGGCCGTAGTATCGATTTCCCGCGCCGGAAACGACTGGGGCTTACAGACCCATGGCCTTGTGGGCTTCCTGCATATGCTCCATGCAGCCGGCTTCGTTGCCCTTCTTCATCTCGGCCTTCGACATGTCGAGATGCATGGTCGCTTCCTTCTTCGCGGCCTCGTCTTTCATGTCGGCGATCATCTTATCCATCTGCGCCATATGGGCGTCGGTGCACTCGCCCGCGGCATAGGCGGGCGAAAGGCTCATGACCGCAACAAAGGCGGCGACTGGAAGCACTTTGAACATGACATCCTCCCTTTACCTCTAGACTTAAGCGCTCATTAAACGCCCCCAGCCGACACTTGGCTGCTGAAAAGGGCAAATTTTTTCTGCTTAGCGACACCGCAATTTGGCCAATTGACAGGGAAAATGGCCGCAAGCACCCGTCATTGACCCGCCACACCCTCGTGGTCTAGCTCGGCGACATGAGGCGATCGATGCGTAGAGCTTCCGCCATTGCCGTGGTTCTCCTGTCGCTCGCCGGCGGCGCGTCCGCCTTTGCCGAGGAGCCGCAACAATGCTGGACGCCGGCAGCTTTGGCCGGCACCGAGACCGAGCTGAAGGATGTGCATGACCATAAGTCGCTCGATCTTGCCCCGCTCAAGCAAGTGACGCTTCCCCCGGCAACGCCCGTCGCACCTGCGCTCCGCGGCTCGATCCGCGGCGTCGAGCTGCCGCCCGACAAGAAGCTGATCGCGCTGACCTTCGATCTTTGCGAGGAGAACGGCTATGTGTCCGGCTATGACGGCCGCATCGTCGATCTCTTACGCGCGCAGGGCATCAAGGCGACCTTCTTCTCCGGCGGCAAATGGATGGAGACGCACCCCGAGCGCGCGCAACAGCTGATCGCCGATCCTCTGTTCGAGGTGGGAAGCCATAGCTTGCGGCATCTCGACCTGTCGCATGCCAATGACGCCACGCTTAGCGAGGAGATCACGCTTACCGAGGCCGCCTATGCCCGCGCCAGAACCGCGCTTGTGTCGCGCCAATGCCTGGTCGGCGCCTCGCCTTCCGCGCCGCCGGAGCGGCTCACGCTGCTTCGCTTCCCCTATGGCCGCTGCAACGACAAGGCTCTCGCCGCAGCAGCGGGCGCGGGTCTTCTCACCGTGCAGTGGGATCTGGTCACCGGAGATCCGGACCCGCTCGTGCCGGCCAAGACCATCGCCAACAGGATTCTGACCAAAGTCCATCCGGGCGCCATTATCGTGGCGCATGCCAATGGCCGTGGCCGCAACACCGCGGCAGCGCTCGCCATCGCGCTGCCGAAGCTGAAGGAGGAGGGATATAGTTTCGTCACCGTGAGCGAGTTGATCGATGCCGGCAAGCCGGTGATCGCAACGAGCTGCTATCAAGAGCATCCCGGCGACATGACACGCATCGCCCGATCCAACGTCGGGCACGGGAGCCATGACCTCTTCTCCGTTTTCAGCGCCCCCAATTGAGCTCGAACGGGTGGCGGGAGGCTCCGTGCGCCTCCTGCCGCTCGAGCAGAGCTCATGCGCGAGCCTCGCCGCGGGCATCGCTGCGATCGAGCCCTGGTCGGTAATGAACTATCCGGCAGAGACACTCGCAGCGTTTCTCTTAACAGCCGACGGAAGCGTGTCTCGCTATGTGGTCAGCGTGAACGGGGAGGAAGCAGGGGTGGTTTCGGTGCGCCACCCCTGGCTCAAGGGACCTTACCTCGAGCTGCTGGCACTTCTGCCGCAGGCGCAAGATCGAGGCATCGGCTCGAGCATCATCGCCTGGTTCGAGTCTGCCGCGCTCCAGCATGGGGCGCGCAATCTCTGGGTCTGCGCCTCGTCCTTCAACATGCGGGCTTTGCGCTTCTATGAGCGCCACGGCTTCACCAGGGCAGCGACGCTGCCCGGCCTCGTCGCCGACGGCTACGACGAAATTCTGTTGCGCAAATTTCCGCTTCGCCCCGCGTGACGGTTCACTGCTGTCGCGAGCGCACTATTGCGCCGGGGGCGAAGCATCCGGATCGATGTCGGGAATGTCCTTGATATCGGCGTCAGGCGAATGGTCGATAAACATCACGCCGCCGTCGATCGACACCGTCTCGCCGCCTTTCAATTCGTACTCGTCGCCGTTCTCGAGCTTGATCTTGCAGCCGCTGCTGCACGGCGCATCGACTTGCTTCTCGGACTCGATGGTCATCTCATTTGACGCGCCACCGGCAATCACCGTGACCTTGTGCGGCTTGGGATCGCTATTGGAAATGGTGAGCGCTTGCGCTGGAACGGCACAGAGCAAAGCGAGCGCGCCAAGGGCGGCGGTGGCGACAAACCTCATTCCTGTTTCCTCCCGAATGACCAAGGCCGGACAATTTACCATGCCGCCGCCTGAGGACGGAAAGTGTTCGATATCACGGATAAATTTCCGCACGGAGCGGGAACCCGATCCGCCGGGCCCGCGTTTTCCGGCAGCTGACAAAAACAGGGGATT
>DASUZQ010000237.1:0-4092 GCA_036376815.1 Methyloceanibacter sp.
TCGCCCGCGGCCATTCCGCGCTCGTGCTCACCAATGCCATGCAGCCGATGCAGCGGCCGCGCATCAAATCGGGGCTTCTCGGCTTGCGCGAGGCGCATGGGAAGCGGCTCGTGATCCGCGTGAGCCTCGATCATTACGGCAGGGTGCTGCACGAGGAGGAGCGCGGGCCGGACACTTACGACAAGACCATCGAGGGAATCGACTGGCTCGCCAGGCATGGCTTTGCCCTCGCGATCGCCGGGCGCACCTATTGGGGCGAGAGCGAAGAGTCGCTGCGCGACGGTTATGGCCGGCTTGCGCGCGAACGCGGCTGGCCGATTGACGTGAACGATCCCGCGCAGCTCGTGTTGTTCCCGGAGATGGATCTCTCCGTCGACGTGCCCGAGATTACCACGGCCTGCTGGACCATCTTGCATAAGAGCCCGAGCGAGGTGATGTGCGCCTCGAGCCGCATGGTGGTGAAACGAAAGGGTGCGGCGAATCCCGTGGTGCTGCCTTGCACGCTGCTCCCTTACGATCCAGCCTTCGAGATGGGGGCGACGCTGGCCGAGGCCGCGCGCGCCGACGGCGGCATGTTCGCCTCAGGTGCGGTCAAGCTCTGCCATCCCCATTGCGCCAAGTTCTGCGTGCTCGGCGGGGGCTCCTGCTCGGCCTAATCCTGTTTGAAGTGCTTCGAGAGTTTCAGGCCTTGCGCCTGGTAGTGCGAGCCGATGCGCTCGCCATAGATCTGGTCGGGAATCTCGGTGAGCCGGTCGTAGACGAGGCGCCCGACGATCTGCCCATCCTCCAGGATGAAGGGAATGTCGAGGCTGCGCACCTCGAGCACCGCCTTGGCCCCAGGCACCTTACCTTCGGCATAGCCGAAGCCTGGATCGAAGAAGCCGGCATAGTGCACGCGGTACTCGCCGATCAGCGGATCGAACGGCGCCATCTCGGCCACATAGGCCGGCGGCACCGACACGCTCTCCTTCGAAGCGAGGATGTAGAACTCATGCGGGTCGAGCACGAGGCGGCGGTCGGCCCCGAGATGAACGCTCTCCCAGAATTGATCGGGCTCGTAGACGCCGACCTCATCGACGTCGATCACTCCGGCATAACGGCGGGCGCGATAGCCAACGAGGCCTGACGGCACCGCCGGGGTCAGGCTAATGCGCAAGTTGAGCCCCTCGCGGATGGCGGCTTCACCTTCGACCAGCCCCACATCGGAATGGATCTCGCGCAAATGCCGGTCGCGCACGCGTCCGGGCCGCTCATCGGCGTCGAGCTGCTGGCCCACCCGGCGCAAGAACCTGATTTGGTTCAGCCGCGAGCCGTAGCGCACCTTGATCGAGAAGGTGCGCGGGCAGATCTCGGCAAAGAGCGGGCCGTTATAGCCCTCCTCCACGGCGTCGAAAGAGTCCTGCCGGTCGGCGATCAAGCGGGTGAATACGTCAATGCGCCCGATCGAGCTTTTTGGATTGGCGAAGGCGGCGATGGTGGCGCGCAGGTTGAGCTGCTCGATCAGCGGCACGAGGTAGACGCAGCCGGCTTCGAGCACGGCGCCATGGGTGAGATCGATCTCGTGGAATTTGAGCTCGCTGAGTTTGTCGCGCACGGTCGCGTTCGGCCCAGGCAGGAAGCTCGCGCGAATGCGATAGGCGACCTTGCCGAGCCTGAGATCGAGGCTCGCAGGCTGAATCTGGTCCGCCGTGATCTCCGGCGCCGCCCTGATCTCGCCACCGGCGATCAGAGATTTCAGCGCCTGGGAGGGCAGGATGCCGGTGCGGGCAAAAGACCCTTTCACCGGCGCACGCGGCTCTGGCAGCTTCCTCTCGGGAAGGCCGTCAAACAGTCTCTCGCGCTCACTTGCCTGCTCCATGTCATCTTCTTTGGCATTCGCCGGGGCGTCCGTCACCCTTACCTCGGTCTTCTCCCCCGGATTCACAAGGGGAATGGCTTTCTCCATAGCGCCCTTGACGCGGGGCCCCTCCAGCGACATTAATCCCTCCTCGTGGTGATTTGGCCGGCCGGCTTGCAGCCACGTTAAACAAGTCGCTAAAAGGCCGTGCGAGCAATCCCGGTCTTTTGGCGAGGAGCCAAAGCCCGGGTTTTTTTGTGCCCGCATGATCGAGGGAGTAAGTGCCATGGCGGCAAAGAAGGACAAGAAGAAGCAGGGGCAGGTTTGGCGCCCGGCGACCCGGCTCGTGCATGAGGGCACGCTTCGGAGCCAGTTCGGTGAAACCTCCGAGGCCATCTTCCTTAACTCCGGCTACGTCTACGATAACGCCGAGCAGGCCGAGCGCCGCTTCAAGGGCGACGAGGAAGGCTTCGTCTATAGCCGCTATTCCAATCCTACCGTCGACATGTTCGAGAAGCGCATGTGCGCGCTCGAAGGCGCGGAAGCGGCGCGCGGCACCGCGAGCGGCATGGCTGCGGTCAACGCGTCGCTGTTCTCATTTCTCAAGGCCGGCGACCACGTGGTGTCGGCCCGGGCCCTGTTCGGAAGCTGCCGCTATATCGTCGAAGACCTGCTGCCTCGCTTCGGCGTCGAGACCACGCTGATCGACGGACGCGATCTTTCCGCCTGGGAGGTAGCGATGCGGCCGAACACCCGCGCGGTGTTCTTCGAGACGCCGACCAACCCCGTGCTCGAGCTCGTCGATATCGAGGCCGTGTCCAAGATTGCGCATCGCGCCGGCGCGCTTGTCGTCATCGACAATGTGTTCGCCACGCCCATGCTGCAGCGGCCGATACCGCTCGGCGCCGACATCGTGGTCTATTCGGCGACCAAGCATATTGACGGCCAGGGAAGGTGCCTCGGCGGCGTGGTGTTGGGGACCAAGGAGTTCATCGAGGATAAGCTGCACACTTACCTCAAGCAGACCGGCCCGTCGCTCAGCCCGTTCAACGCCTGGGTGCTGCTCAAGGGGCTTGAGACATTGCCGTTGCGGGTGGAGCGTCATTGCGCCTCGGCGGCGGCGATCGCCGATTTTCTCAGTGAGCGCAAGGATGTGGCCCGCGTGTTCTATCCCGGCCGCGCCGATCATCCGCAAGCGGCGCTCGCCAAGCGGCAGATGGCGGGCGGCGGCCCCATTGTGGCCTTTGAGGTCAGGGGCGGGAAGCGCGATGCCTTCCGGTTCATGAACGCGCTCAAGATCTTCAAGATCAGCAACAATCTCGGCGATGCCAAGAGCCTCGTGACCCACCCGGCGACCACGACGCATCAACGGCTGACGCCAGAGCAACGCGCCGAGCTCGGCATTTTCGATCGCAGCATCCGCCTCTCCATCGGGCTTGAGGACGTTGACGATCTCGCCGCCGACCTCGACCAGGCGCTCCGCGCCTGACGCCGCAGGTGAGGAGCGCGGGCTGTGCCCGCGCGTCTCGAACCATGAGCCCAAACAGGGCTGCCTCTCACCCTTCGAGACGGCGCTCACACGCCTCCTCGGGGTGAGGGTCAATGTTCCAGCGCTGCGGCGCCTTGCTCGCGGCAGGCCCCTATGCCACCTTTTCGCCAAACGCGGCTATCGAGTGAGGATGATCATGTGTCGAAACATCAAGACGCTGTACAATTTTGAGCCACCCGCCACGGAGGAAGAGGTCTACCTGTCCTCCCTGCAGTTCGTCCGCAAACTGAGCGGCTTCACCAGGCCGTCAAAGACCAACCAGATAGCCTTCGATCGGGCGGTGGACAAGGTCTCCCGCGCGGCACGCGAGCTGATCGACGCGCTCGTCACCAACGCTCCGCCGCGCGACCGCGAGGTCGAGGCGATGAAGGCGCGCGCCAGATCGGCAGAGCGCTTCCGCTCGGCGGCGACCTAGATCCGCGGCCCGACGCGAACGCGAGCTACATTGCAACAGAGAGGAGTCAGCGTGTCGGCTTCGCAAGCGGCAGTGCATGAGCTGCTGAAGGCGCTCGTCGGCTTCGATACCACGAGCGCGAAATCGAATCTGAAGCTCATCGACTTCGTACGCGCTCATCTCGACGGCCACGGCATTGCCTCAACGCTGATCCCCTCGGAGGACGGGGCGAAGGCGAGCCTGTTTGCCAGCATCGGGCCTGACGGCAATAGCGGCACCGGACTTTCCGGTCATAGCGACTGTGTTCTGGTC
>DASUZQ010000238.1:0-2345 GCA_036376815.1 Methyloceanibacter sp.
CGTCCAGGGTTGAACGGTAGACCTAATAGCACAAGGTTAAAGTCATCCCATGCTTCGACGTCTCTTGCTGCTGGTCCTGGCCCTCGCGGTGGGCGCGCCACTCGCGGTGGGCGCGCCACTCGCCGCCGCCGAGGCCAAGACGCTGCGCATGGCCTATGACGCCGATCCGACCTCGCTCGATCCGCATGAGCAGTTGGCGAGCGCCACGCTCCAGCTCTCTCACCTCACCTTCGATCCGCTCTTGCGCTTCCGCCAGGACCTCACGCTCGAGCCTCGGCTTTCCAAGAGTTGGGAGAAGATCGACGAGCGCACCACGCGCTTTCACTTGCGGGAAGGGGTGCACTTCCACTCAGGCCACACGCTCTCGGCGCAGGACGTTGTATGGACGTTCAATCGGCTGAAGCAGAGCCCGGACTTCAAGGCGCTGTTCGAACCGTTCAGCGAGGCGAAGGCAGTCGACGATCTCACCGTCGATTTGGTGACCAAGGGTCCTTATCCGTTGGTGCTAAACCTTGCGACCTACATCTTCCCCATGGATCGCGAATTCTACACCGGCACCGACGAGCGCGGCCGGCTGAAGGACGAGATCGTCAAGCACGGCGCCTCCTTTGCCTCGAACCATATCTCCGGCACCGGGCCGTTCATCGTCACCGGACGAGAGCAGGGGGTGAAGCTCGAATTCAAGCGCTTCGCCGATTATTGGGACAAGGCCTCGCCCGGCAACGTCGATCACATCATCTTCACCCCCATCAAGGAGCCTGCCACTCGCGTCGCGGCGCTCCTCGCCGGCGATGTCGACTTCATCTCGCCCGTGCCGCCCACCGATTTCGACCGGATCAAGAACGACCCCTGCTGCCAGCTGATCACCATGCTGAGCACGCGCATCCTCACCTTCGAGCTGAACCAGGCGCGCGTCGCGGCCTTCAAGGATCCGCGGGTGCGCCTCGCCATCAACTACGCGATCAACCGGCAGGGGATCGTCGACAAGATCATGCGCGGCTTCGCCACGCCGGCCGGCGAGCTCAGTTTGCCGGGCTATGCCGGCTATGATCCCGCGCTTCAGCCGCGCTTCGATCTCGACAAGGCGAAGGCTCTGATGGCTGAGGCTGGCTACGCCGGCGGCTTCTCGGTCACCATGATGGCGCCCAACAACCGCTACATCGAGGATCAGCGCATCGCGCAGGCCGTCGCCGCCATGCTCGCCAAGATCAAAATCAAGGTCGATCTTGAGACCATGCCTAAGGCGCAATATTGGCAGCGCTTCGATGAGCGCGCCGCCGACATCATGATGATCGGCTGGCAGTCCGACACGCAGGACTCGGCGAACTTCTACGAGTTCCTGGTGATGACGCCCGACGCCAAGACTGGCTATGGCCAATACAACGCCGGCAACTATTCGAACCCTGAGGTCGACCGGCTGACGCTTGAGACCCAGACCATGACCGACCCCAAGGCGCGCGCCGAGGTGCTGAGAAAGATCGAGCGCATTCTCTACGACGACGCGGCGCTCGTGCCGCTCCAATGGCAGCATTTGTCTTGGGCAGCGGCAAAAACCGTCCATATCGCGCCGGTGCTCAACATTATCGAGTTTCCCTATCTGGGTGATCTGGTGATGGAGTAAAATACAAGCATTTTCAATGGCATAGGTATCCGCAGGAACGTCCCGGTCCCCCGCAGCATTCAGCAATTGGCCAGAGGCGTGGTGGAGTTGACGCCTATCTCGCGGTATCCTCTGCCACCAGGGGGCAGGCTATGACTCCCGCTTATTTGCATTATTTGCACATTGACGCCCGCCCGACGCTGCCGTCTCGCGGCCGCGCCATGGCGGTGATGGCCGCGCTCGGCATCGTAACTGGGCTGATCTCGAGCCTGCCGTCGCCTCTGCCCGACATTCGCCTCACCGATCCAGACGTGCTGATCAACGCGCGGGCGGTGCCGCTCCACGCCGGCCTTGCCTTTGGCGCGATGGTGGCTGGTGTCCTGTGGCTGTGGGTCAATCGCGATCCGGCCAAATGCTTTCTAGCCATGATGCTGACGGTCGCCGGTTGGCTTGCCGCGGTGAACACGGCAAACGACGTGATCAACACCATCCAAGCCTCTTCACTGTTCGGCACCATCGCGGGCGCAAAGGTCTATCGCGAGATGCTGGGCTGGCTCGTCGGGGGATTGCTCGCCGGTGCCGTCGGCGGAGGATTGACGGCGTTCGGCACAGGCATCGCGGCGACCGCCATCAGGCGGCCCGAGGCATGGATGCCGGTCGTGGTCGTTGGCACGATTGCCGGGTTGCTGCTCTACCCAGCGGCTTTACTCGACGCCATCATCCTGCTGTTCGTGCCCTGGCAGGC
>DASUZQ010000239.1:0-4066 GCA_036376815.1 Methyloceanibacter sp.
GAGTGAGTATGGCCTTCACCGCAAAGCTTGAGCTGAGGCAAAGCCACAGTCTGGTGATGACGCCGCAACTGCAGCAGGCGATCAAGCTGCTGCAGCTCTCCAACATGGAGCTGACCGCCTTCGTTGAGGCCGAGCTTGAGCGCAATCCGCTGCTCGAATGCGAGGAATCCGACGATACCGGAGCCGCCGCACAAGGCGACGCTGCGGAGGTTGCGAGCCTCTTCGCCGAAGCCAAGCAGGAGGCGAACGGCCACGCCGGAGATTCTTCCGAGGCGGCCGAAGGCGAGACCCCCGGCAGCGAGGAGGGCGAATGGCTCGACCTTCAGGCCGATGACCGTGGCGGGCGAGGAGAGGATCTCGACACCGAGCCGCAGGACGCCTTTCCCGACGGCGAAGGTTACAGCGCCGGCGCCCTGAAGGAGTCGAGCTGGGCCTCGCTCAGCCAGGGCCCGCGCCTCGACGGCGATGACGCGCCAAACCTCGAAGCCTATGTCGCCGAGGAGCGGACGCTGAAGGATCATCTTTCCGACCAGCTTGCGCTCGTCTTCGCTGACCCTGCCCGCCGGCTGATCGGCCATCATCTCATCGACATGACCGATGAGGCCGGATACCTGCAGGGCGATCTTACCGCCCTTGGCGAGCTGCTCGGCGCCCCGCTCGATCTCATCGAGGAAACCTTGACGGTGATGCAGGGCTTCGAGCCTTGCGGCGTGTTTGCCCGCGATTTGCGCGAATGCCTCACGCTGCAGCTGAAGGAGCTGGACCGCTGCGACCCGGCCATGGCGGGGCTGATCGGGCATCTCGACCTGCTTGCCGTGCACGACCTGCCTGCGCTGAAGCGCGCCTGCCGCGTCTCCGACGAGGACCTCTGCGACATGATCCAGGAGGTGAAGCGGCTGAACCCCAAGCCTGGGCTCAAATATGGGTCTAGCCCGTCGCAGCCGATCGTGCCCGACGTGTTGGTGCGTCCTCTTCCCGACGGAAGCTGGCATGTCGAGCTGAACAGCGAGACGCTGCCGCGTGTCCTGGTGAACCAGGCCTATTACGCCTGTGTGTGCAAATCGGCGACCAGCAAGCACGACAAGAGCTATCTGGTCGATTGCCTGCAAACCGCCAATTGGCTGGTGAAGAGCCTCGACCAGCGCGCCCGCACCATCCTGAAAGTGGCGCAGGAGATCGTGCGCCAGCAGGACGCCTTCCTGACCTATGGGGTGCGGCACCTGCGGCCGTTGAACCTGCGGACCGTGGCCGATGCGATCTCAATGCATGAATCGACGGTGAGCCGCGTCACCGCCAACAAGTACATGGCCACCAATCGCGGCCTGTTCGAGCTGAAATATTTCTTCACCTCGGCGATTGCGGCTGCCGGCGAAGGCGATGCCCACTCTTCGGAAGCCGTTCGTCACCGCATCAGGGAGATGATCGAGGCCGAGCCCGCGAGCGACGTGCTCTCCGACGACAAGATCGTCGAACGCTTGAAGCTTGACGGAGTCGACATCGCGCGGCGCACGGTTGCCAAATATCGCGAAGCCTTGCGCATTCCCTCCTCGGTGCAGCGCCGCCGGCAGAAGCGAATCGCCGCCGGCACGAGCGCCTGACTTAAAGCCGCCAAGGGCGAATTTTCACAGCAACATGAGCCTTGAGTTGCGCGGAATTTGACACCATATGGGCAGCGGTCTAGCTTCCGACCTGCGGGGTGGGAGGCCAAGCCAAACGTAGCCAAGTGCCGGGATCGGCATCCGCCCCACATGCGGCATCGTCATGCGTCCCGGGGGAAAATTGGTTTGTCGGCACTTCCGCGGGCAATGACGATACAGGTCACCGGAAAGAATCTAGACGTTGGTGAGGCGCTACGCGGATATGTCCAGGAGCGCGTTTCGCAGACCGTCGAGAAATATATCGGGCGGACGCCGTCCGGACACGTGCGCGTAGAGAAGGAACACGGAGAGTTTCGCACCGACTGCACGATCCATTTGTGGCAAGGCATGAGTCTTGAAGCCCATGGCGTTGCGGCCGATGCCTATCAGAGCGCTGATCTGGCTTGCGAGCGGCTGGAGAAGCGGGTTCGGCGTTACAAGCGAAGGGTCAAAAAGCACGGCGGACACTCCGCCCGCAAGGAGACCCCGGCGGCGTCCTACGTGCTGCAATCGCGGCAGGACGGGCAGGAGGAGAGCGATGAGGACAATCCGATCATCATTGCCGAAGCCGAGACTGTCGTGCACGAAATGGCGGTCAGCGACGCAGTGATGCAGATGGATCTTTCCGATCAGCCATTCGTTTTATTTCGCAATGCGTCGAGTGGCGAAATCAACGTTGTATACCGCCGCGACGATGGCCATATCGGCTGGATCGATCCTGCGGTCAGACAGAAAACGCGGGCACGGCGCTAGCGGCTCGTTCCGCTTTTGCGTTTCATTCATCAGGCGGGTTGGCACATGCACCTAGCTGATCTCATCGGCCCCGAAGCAGTGATTGCTTCGCTCAAGGTCAAGAACCAGAAGCAGCTTCTCCAGGAGCTGTCGGCGCGCGCGGCGCGGCTCACAGGATTGCAGGAGCGCTACATCTTCGACACGCTATTGCAGCGTGAGCGGCTCGGCTCGACCGGGCTTGGCCAGGGCATTGCCATCCCGCACGGCAAGTTCGCCGGGCTGAAGCGCATCACCGGCATTTGCGCGCGGCTTGCCGAGCCGATCGATTTCGACGCCGTCGACGGCGCTCCGGTGGATATCGTGTTTCTGCTGCTCGCCCCTGAAGGCGCCGGCGCCGATCATTTGAAGGCGCTCGCCCGCATCTCGCGGCTGTTGCGCGAGGGCCATGCCGTGGACAAGCTCAGAGCCTCGCGCGACGCCGCAGCGATCTATGCGGTGCTGACCGAGGGCGCAACCTCGCACGCCGCCTGAAGGACGGCGTCGAAAACCTCAACCCAATAGCTTTGAAGGCGTCAGTGCACGCTCAACGGCACGAGGTCGTTCTCGATGGCGTTGGCGATGGCCGCATTGCGGCTGTCGGTGAGTGCCAATGGCGTGCCGTCGGCGCCGAGCACCGCGTAAAGATCGATGCCTTCGAGCTTGCCGCGCAAGGCCGGGAACAGCTTCTGGGCAAGGTCGAGATTAAGCTGCTTGATATAAGCCACCTCGCCGTCGCCGAGCTGCTCGAACGCCTTCCGGCTCATCGGGCCGGTCGCCTCACCGTCTATTTTTGCGTCTTCGTTCATTCTTGACCTACTCCGCATCTGAAACTCTGGCCGGCTTCGGCGGCAACGCCTCGCGCCTCTTGCCGGCAACCTCGCCACCGGTGATCCGCACCGTCGTGACCGTCACCTCCTTCATCGGGCGCTCGAGCTCGATGGCGAGCAGCCCGTCGTGCAGTTCGGCCTTGCGCACCTCGACACCGTCGGCGAGCCCGAAGCTCCGCTTGAACCTGCGCGCCGCGATGCCCCGGTAGATGTAGTCTCGCGACCGCTCATCAACCTGCTTGCCGCGTACGATCAGCTGGCCGCCCTCGATGGTGACGGCAAGCTCATCGACGCTGAAGCCGGCGACGGCAAGCGTAATGCGAAGCGCGCTTGGGCTTCCGTCCTCCCCGGCCAACAGCTCGATATTGTAGGGAGGGTAGCCGGCCTCCGGTGCCCTGACGAGCCGGGGAAGCCCACGGCCAGGCTCGGCACCGAGCCAAATCTCCCCCTCAAGGAATGTCATGCGCGACATTCTGCCAAGCCCTTCCAGTGCAAGCGGCTGCGACATGTCGTAGCGTCGTCGGGCCCTGTCGGCGCCCAGACATACTGAATGGCCAAGCCCGCCGCGGCGCTGAGCCATTGAACCGGGTGGGATATGGGGAAAATGGCGAGCGAATTCAAGAATCGGGGGGCCGCCGGGCCGGTCACGAATGAGCGATTGGCTCCTGCGAAGGACGAAGGCCGCGACCGCCGGTTAATCCTTGACCTTCATCGGCAGCTTCGGATGTTCTGACGTCATGGAATGGTATGTCGATTCGAGGACTGGGGACGACGCCAATGACGGGCGCGGGCCAAAGACCCCATTCAAGTCCATCCAGCACGTGATCCATG
>DASUZQ010000240.1:0-2508 GCA_036376815.1 Methyloceanibacter sp.
CCTTCAAGTCCGTCCAGCACGTGATCCATGTGGCAAAGGCCGGCGACACCGTGCTCATCGCCCCTGCCGCCTATGACCAGAACCTGCCGAAGCAGATCTCGGCCTTGCGTGCCGCCAACGTGGTGGTCGCGGTGCTGGGCGGCCATTAACGCCGCTACCTGACAAAATTCCATTGCTCTTGGCCAAGCTTTGAGGGTTCCAATTTCGTAACCGTGACGGAGCGATGTCGACTGCCTGTAACATACCGCGAGGTATGATCCTCCCTTCGTTCGAAAAGGAGGAGACATGCGCAAACTATTCACGGTCCTCGCCACTGCAATCGTGCTCTTGGCCGGTTCAGCCCTTATGAAGGCCGAAGCAGCGCCAATGCGCGGCTTGGGAGATCTGTCGCCGGTCACCAAGGGCTATTCACCCGTTGAGACGGTCGGCTGCTGGTGCGGCCCCTATCGCTGCGCCTGCCGTCGCTATTATGGCCCCCGCTATTACGGCTATTACGGCTATCGGCCCTATCGCTACCGCTACTAACCTGACGCCGGTTCTCTTTCACGATATGGAGCGATCGGCAGATGCCGGTCGCTCCACGACAACGCGCGAGCGAGAACCGGACCTTGTGCGTCAATTCTTGGGGAATTTGGTGGAGCCAGGCGGGATCGAACCGCCGACCTCGTGAATGCCATTCACGCGCTCTCCCAACTGAGCTATGGCCCCTTCAGAAGTCAGAAATCAGAAATCAGAACCTCTCGCTTCCGGCTCCTGAATTAGGTCCGTGGGGAGCGGGGTTCAAGCGAAATGCGCTTCTGATTTCTGATCTCTGGCGTCTGTTCCCTGGAATCAGCCCTCCTCCTGTTCGGGGCCGCTGACGATGCCGGAGACATCGGCCTCCTCATCGCCCTCCGGCTCCTCCAGGAAGGTGTCGTCCTCGCCGGCGGCTGGAATTTCCGCCTCGTCCTCGCCGAGATCGACGATCTCCTCGTCTTCGATCGCGGCCTCCTCCCCGGGCTCCTCGACCTCTTCGAGGCTGATCGTCTCGGGTTCGAGTGCCACGGCCTCGACCTCGGGCTCCACCTTCTCCCGTACCTCCGGCACCGGCGCCCGCTCCCCGCGCCGCGATGTCGGCTGTGTCACCTGATAGACGGCCTGGCAGGAGGGGCAAACAATCGGCGTCCGGCCCAAGTCGTAAAACCGCGCGCCGCAACTCTGGCAAACGCGCTTGATCCCTCTCGCGGGTTTCGACATTGACGTCCTCGATGCTTGATGTGCTTCGCCCCCCATTGCCACGCTTGTCTGGTGCTGTCAAAAGCTATCGAAAGCGCCCAAAGACTGAAAATCCAAGGTCCATGTCGCAGCCACTTTCCGCCGTTCCCACGCGGGCCCTTGCCGGCACGATCAGGGTTCCCGGCGACAAATCGATCTCCCATCGCGCGCTCATTCTGGGCGCGCTGGCCACTGGACGCACCCGCATCACCGGCCTGCTCGAGTCGGAGGATGTGTTGGCCACGGCAAGGGCGGTGGTGGCGCTCGGGGCCCAGATCCGCCACGTCAATGGCTCGGTGGAGGTGACCGGTCAAGGCGTTGGCGGCCTGCAGGCGCCGATCGACGATCTCGACTTCGGCAATTCCGGCACCGGCTCCCGGCTGATGCTCGGCGTGGTCGCGGGCCACGACATGGAGGCGCGCTTCACCGGCGATGCCTCGCTTTGCCGCCGTCCCATGGCGCGCGTGCTCAAGCCGCTGCAGCGCATGGGCCTTGCCGTCGGCGACGACACGCGAACCACGCTCCCGCTCACCATCAGGGGCACGCCGGATCTCGTCCCCATCGTCTACGAATCTTCGATCGCCTCGGCGCAAGTAAAGTCGGCGGTGCTGCTCGCAGGCCTGCACGCGCCCGGGCGCACCACGGTGATCGAGCCTATTCCCAGCCGCGATCACACCGAGCGCATGCTCACTTATTTCGGCGCCGAGATCTCGGTGAAGGACGAGGACGACGGCCGCCGCGCCGTCACGGTCCGCGGCGACGCCGAGCTCAGCGGCGCCTCCATCGCCATTCCGGGTGACCCGAGCTCTGCCGCCTTTGCCATCGCCGCGGCGCTGATCTGCGAAGGCTCCGACATTGTGCTCGAAGGCGTGCTGATGAACCCGACGCGCGCAGGCTTCATCGAGACGGTCCGCGAGATGGGCGGAGACGTTGAGCTGCTCGACCTTCGCCTTGAGGGTGGCGAGCCGGCGGCCGATCTCCGCGTGCGGGCTGGCGCTCTCAGCGGTGTTGACGTGCCGCCGGCGCGCGCGCCAAGCATGATCGACGAATATCCGGTGCTCGCCGTGCTGGCCGCGTTTGCCGAGGGCGAGACTCGTTTGCGCGGTCTTGCCGAGCTTCGCGTGAAGGAGAGCGACCGCCTCGCCGCCACCGCCGCCGGGCTCGTCGCTTGCGGCGTCGAGACAGCCATCGAGGGCGACGATCTCATCGTCATGGGCAAGGAAAGTGTCCCGGGCGGCGGCGTGGTCGAGACTC
>DASUZQ010000241.1:0-4918 GCA_036376815.1 Methyloceanibacter sp.
GAGGGTTGTCAATGGTTACGGATGGTAACGGTTTACGGTGAAAAATTCAGGATAGGCAGGAGTTTCAATGGAGTCGATTGTGAGTGAATGTCACTGGCCGTTCGCCAATGTTCTAAGACCAACAGTCTTATGCCGCGGCGCGCTTGCCTGGAATGGCAGCTCAAGGAACCCAGCAGCCCTCGCCGACGCAGGATTTGAGCCTGTCATGGAGGTCGCGCAGCATCGCCGCATCGGACGCATAGCGCGGATCCTTGACCTTGTTGTCGAGCTCGTAGGGATCGGCCACGAGGTCGTACAGCTCCTCAAAACCGTCGTCGTGACGCACGTATTTGCGCGTCGCCGTGCGCACCGCCGCGTAGCGCTTGTCGGCCTTGGTCACTCCATTCCCACCCTCGACCAGGATGGCGCTCCGCCATGGTGCCTTGGCATCGTGCAGAATGGGCAGCAAGGAACGGCCGTCAGGAGCGGTACCAGGCTTTACGCCTGCAACCTCCTGGATGGTGGCGGCCACGTCGAGATTGTTGACGAGCTGATCGCGCGTCTCGTTTCGCGGGATGCCCGGCCCCTTGACCACCAGGGGCACCCTGATCGACGGCTCGTAAACCGAGTTCTTACCGAACAGGCGGTGATCGCCATACACATATCCATTGTCCGAGGTGTAGACGATCACGGTGTTGTCGAGCTTGCCTACGGTGTTCAGCGCGTCCTCGACGCTGCCCACGAGATCATCGACCGACCGCAGCGACTGAAGCTCGGCGCGATAGCTCTCCTCGATCTGAGCCTTTGCCGCATCGTTCAGGCGCGGCGATCTCGCCACCAAGGGCGGCTTGTCGCTCGCGTCCTCCTCATCGTAGGCGGGCGTCTTGGGGAGCTTGATATCGGCGAAAGCATTGGCATAGGCGGGCGCGGGTATCGCCGGTTCCTTCTGCCCTTCCTCGCCTTGCCCGTGCGGAGCCTTGGTCGCGATCAGCATGAAGAAGGGCTGAGCCGAGCCGGCCTGATCCTTGATGAAGCGCACGGCTCGCTCCTTCAGCACGTCGGTCGAGTAGTCGGAGGGCTCATGGCCGAAGTCGAGGAGCTTGCCATTCTCGTTGATCGTGTAGTCGTAGTAGCGAACCTTGGTGAAGGCGTACCAAAGATCCCAGCCCGGCGGCACCCAGTGTTGCTTGTCCGGGGTGCCGATCCCGAACCAGCCATTCAAGGCATTCGACCAATAGGCGGCGCTCGCAAGGCGCGGCAGCTTGCCGGCGCCATAGCCGTTCTCGTACTTGCCGATGAGCGCCGTGGTGTAGCCGGCTCCCTTCAGCCATACCGGTAAATCGTTCGCTTCCTCCTGCTTGAAGGTGTCCCAGCCGCCGCCTTTCTCCGGCTTGTTCGACTTGATGCCGTCATTGTGCGAGGCCTGGCCGGTGAAGAAGGACGACCGGCTCGGCGAGCAGAGCGAGAAATTCACGAAGCTGTTCTTGAAGGTCACGCCCTGCGCGGCGAGCGCCTGAACGTTCGGCAGATAGGAAGTGGAGCCGGTGTCTTCCTCATCGTCGGTGAGGATGACGATAATGTTCGGCGCCGCCATGGCGCTGGGGAGGAGAGAGAAAAAGACGAAGAGAGTGCAAAGAAGTGTGCGCATGGGAGTTGCCCCGCCGTCCCGAATGTTGCCCCTAGTGATGCAGTCCGGCTTGCCGGCGGATAGCGCCATCGGCGGCGGTCTTTTTCAGGGCAGAGACCGGTCCTGCGTCACTCGGTCCGACCGCTCCTCGATCCTCGCGCGCCCCGAACGCGGCCATCCGCCTTGAGTTCGGGGGAGTGCGGCAGATTGCCGTCACGCTCTCTAAGGCACCCAGCAGGCCTCACCGGCGCAGGTTTTGAGCGTGTCCTCGATGCTGCGAAGCGTCAAAAGATCGCCGGCGTAGGCGGGATCGTGCGCCATGTTCCTGAGCTCGTGCGGGTCGGCGGCGAGATCGAACAGCTCCTCGAAGCCGCCGTCGTATTTCACGTATTTCCTCGTCGTGGTGCGCACGCCGGCATAGCGGTTCGATGCCCGCTCGAAGCGGGTCACCGGACTTTCGATCAGAATCGCGCTCCGCCAAGGCGCCTTGGCGTCGGCAAAGAGGGGCTTGAGCGACTTGCCGTCGAGCGGAACGCCGGGCTTGGCGCCTGCGAGATCCAAAATGGTGGCGACCAAATCGAGATTGTTGACGAGCTGATCGCGCGATTCGTGCTCAGGGATGCCCGGACCGCGCATCAAGAGAGGCACCTTGATCGAGCCCTCATAGGCCGCGGTCTTGCCGATCAGGCGGTGGTCGCCGAACAGGAAGCCGTTGTCGGACGTATAAATCAGCACCGTATTGTCGAGCTTGTTGGTGTCCCTCAGCGCATCGACCACGGCGGCGACGAGATCGTCGACCGATTGAAGCGACTGAAGCTCGGCGCGGTAACTGAGCTCGAGATCCTGCTTGGTCTTGAGACCGACGCGCGGAGCCTTGAGCGCCTTGCGGTGCACATCGCGTTCGTTGAAGGCGGGGTTTCCCGGCAGGTGAACGTCGTTGAAGGCCTGCTCATATTTCGGCGATGGAATGGCGCGGTCCCCTTGCGCGTGCGCGGCCTTAGGCGCGATGAACATGAAGAACGGAGCCTGGCTTTCCCCCTCATCATTGATGAAGCGGACGGCGCGCTCGGCGAGCACGTCGGTCGAATAATCGCTTGGACGATGATCGAAGCTCAGGATCGTGCCGTTCTCGTTGATCCAATAGTCGTAATATCTCACCCGCGTCCCGGTGAAGGCGTACCAAAGGTCCCACCCCGGGGGCACCCAGTCGCGCGGATTGCCGACCGTGGTGCCCTTGAACTCCACATTGATCC
Organism: Methyloceanibacter sp.; assembly: GCA_036376815.1. GTDB lineage: Bacteria > Pseudomonadota > Alphaproteobacteria > Rhizobiales > Methyloligellaceae > Methyloceanibacter. The sequence continues at coordinate 2,860 of DASUZQ010000241.1, forward strand.
AGCTGCCGACCCAGGCGAGCCACGCCCCATAGGCACTCTGCTGACCGTAGCGGTTCAGATATTTGCCGATCAGCGCCGTCTTGTAGCCGGCCGCCTTGAGCCAAACCGGCAGCGAATTCTCTTCCTTGCTCTTGAACGCCTCCCAGCCACCTTGATCGAGCGGGCTGTTGGCCCTGATGCCGTGACTATGCGCCGCCTGCCCGGTGAGGAAGGAGGCGCGGCTCGGCGCGCAGAGCGGAAGATTGACGAGACTGTTCTTGAAGGTGATCCCCTCATCGGCGATGAGCGACAAGGTCTTCGGCATATAGGCCGTCGAGCCCGTGTCCTCCTGATCGTCGGTCATGATGACGATGATGTTGGGGCGAGCGAGCGAGGCCGTGGTGGAGATCAGCAGCAGGAGAAGCGCGCCGATGAGCCGCATGGATGCCGAGGAGGCCTCAGGCGTCCGGGAACAGGCGGGGCAACGCTTCGATCTTGCTCCAGCCTTCGCCTTGTTTGACCTTCTCGACGCGGAGGTCATGGAAGTAATCGTCGAGCACCGCGGCGCGTTCCTGCGCAAGCGGCGGAGCGCAATAGTCCTCCTCCTCCCACACCGCCACGCCGTCCTTTCGGATGCGCGCCTCCTTCAGCGAGGCCGAGAGCGTCGCGCCGAACGGGCGCAACGACATGAACTCAGCGCGCGCCAGCCGCTCGCCGAGCTCTTCCAGCCGCCCGTGCTTCGGAACCGCGGAAACCAGGTAGAACGCCATCATCGCTCCCACACACCGATTGGCCTCTCCCTCCTTACAATATGGGATCGCGGCGCATTTTCGTCATTGCAGCGCGCCAGGCGCCATTCCTCCCCCTCGCGGGGAGGTCCGCAGATGCTATTTGAGGGGGCGTCGGGGTGGGCCGGGATTAAGAGCTTCCGAGAACAGGTCACGGAAAGGGCGGAACGCCCTCGTCCTTAAGCCGTTTTTTTTAATCCGTGGACGGAATCTCCGGAACGAGCCTGCGTTTCTTTGCCGCGCCACGAATGTGCCGTGTTTGGCGGTGAGCGTAAGTGTTTGAGGGAGTAAGAGGGTGTCGGCGGCTCCGGGGGGCGGACGGCCGAAGCCCAAGTCCGGAGTGCGTTTAGTTCATGTCTGTCCCCCTTGCGGCGCCGCTGCGCGATGGCGCCCGTTTCATTCACATCGCTCGCATCTCCGAATATCGGCCTGAGCCTCATGCTCGCCTGAGCTCCACCCTCCGCACCGCCGGTTCGCCAAAGATCGGCGCCGCTCCGTGCCAAAAGAGAGCGGCAGTCAAGCCTTCCTTAACCGTGTCCTGGTTAATTTTACCAAGCTCGGCGCAAGCGCCTTAGCCTTTCACCGTCAACATCCACAGAGCGGGGGGAACATGCGCATTGTGGTTGGTTCGGGAAGTTCGAGGGATCTGAAGCACGCCGAACTCGATCGGCATCTCGAGATTTTGGCGCAGTTCGTCGCCCGCGTCGAATGCGGCGTCGGCGAGGCACGCAAGCTGACCATGGTTCTGCGCTCGGCCACGTCGGGCCCGGCACAAGCCCTGATCGTCAAGGCCCGCGATCTGAAGCGCGTCGGCATCGCCGCCAAAGTGCTGGTGACCACGCTCGATCCCGATGTCGAGCTTCGCCGGCTTTACGGCTGCCTTTCCGAGCTCTGCCCGCGAGACCCGGCGAGAGAGCTGATCCGCTGGGCGCGCAATCCGCGCCTGCTCGACGCCCATGAGCAGGCGACCTACGGCTCCTCGCTCTGCTGGTGGGGCGACGCCATGCGACGCGAAGCCGACAAGCGCAATGCCTTGAGCCTGTTCGAGGACGGTTCACCAAGTTCGGTGCGGCTCGGACAGCTCGCCTTCCAGGCGCTCTGGTCTCAGTCGGCCGTGGTGGCAGAGCGGCGCCTGATCGGTCCCGCGCTGCCCAAGCCCTCGGGGGCCTATGAGCGCGACGCGGAGACGGTGGCTGCGATGTCGGCCCGCCGTCCGAGCCTGCAGGGCTGGCCCCTCATCCGGCACTAGCCCGAGTTTCGTCATTGCCGGGCTTGACCCGGCAACCCATTCC
>DASUZQ010000242.1:0-4527 GCA_036376815.1 Methyloceanibacter sp.
CCGTGAAGGAGGTTGGCGGCCTTGATGTGCAGCTCGTCTACTTCCGCGGGTTGAACGAGACCCGTGCGAGCAAATGGGTCGGCGACCCCGAGGCGCTGGCGCGGCTGATGACCGGCGTCGCCTGCCAGGGTGGCTTCACCCAGATGCGCAAGGTGCTTGCCCACGCCCGCCGGGAAAGCAAGAAAGCCAAGGTCAACGCCGTCGTCTATGTCGGAGATTGCATTGAGGAGGACATCGACGAGCTTTGCGGCCGCGCCGGGGAGCTCGCCCTGCTCGGCGTGCCGATGTTCCTGTTCCAGGAGGGGCGGGAGCCCCGCGCCGAGCGCGCCTTCAAGGAGATCGCGAGGCTCACGCGCGGCGCCTATTGTCATTTCGACGCCGGCTCGGCCCGGCAACTGCGCGAGCTGTTGGCGGCGGTCGCCGTCTACGCCACCGGCGGGCGCAAGGCCCTGCAAGATTACGGCGCGGCGACCAAGAGCGGCGCCGCGGTGCGGCTTCTCGAACAACTTTCGTAGCGCTCTTTAGACAATGCCAGCCTTCCGGTCTCGCGGCCCTTCTGCTTCTCGTCTTCGGCGCCCGTCTGCTCGCTTCGGCGAATCCGCAGAAGCTCGCCGCCGGCATGCGCATGGCAGGAGGCATCCTGCTTCTCCTGGTCGCCGCCTTCCTGCTCGCCCGCGGGGCCTTCCCGCTCGCCATTCCTTTTGCCTTTTTCGGCCTCGCGCTGCTCGGGTTGCCGGTCAGGTCCTGGTTCGGCTCCGGCGGACCGTTTGCGTCGCGCAAGTCGCCTGGGCAGAAATCAGAGGTAAGCACCGACGCGCTCGAGATGGTGCTCGATCATGACAGCGGCGAGATGGAGGGACGCTGCCTGAGAGGCCAGTTCGCAGGGAGGATGCTGTCCTCGCTGAGCGAAGCGGAACTCCGCGTCCTGCTTGAGGAGCTGCGCGGCACGGACGCACAAGGCGCCTCCCTGATCGAGGCCTATCTCGACCGGCGCGCGCAAGGCTGGCGCGAAGGACGGGCGGAGGAGGCTGCCAAGGAGCAGGCGAGGGCGCCGCGCGGCGGGCGAATCCGCATGTCGCGTGAAGAGGCCTACGAGGTGCTCGGGCTTAGGAAGGGGGCGGGCGAGGATGAGATCCGCGCCGCGCATCGCAAGCTGATGATGAAAGTCCACCCCGACCAAGGCGGCTCGGACTATCTTGCCGCTCGCATCAACGAGGCAAAGGACGTCCTGCTCGGGCGAAAGTAACAAGGGAGGCGGGTGTGTCGCGACGTTGGAGGGGTTTGATGGCGGCAGGGTCGATCATCGCTCTCCTTGCGTGGGTCTCGTCCGCCGGCGCCGAGGCGGAGGAGCAAGCCAAGGCCGATGTCGTTCTGCGCAACGGCAAGATTTACACGGCAGACAAGGAGCGCTCGATCAAGCAGGCGCTTGCCTTCACCGGCAATACCATTGTCGCTGTCGGCGACGACGCCGATGTGGCGCCGCTCATCGGGCCAAAGACGAAGGTCGTCGACCTTGCCGGCAAGCTGGTGCTGCCTGGCCTGATCGATACCCACATCCATCCCATTATCGGCGCGCTCAACGGCGCGAAATGCAGCCTTGCCGGAGTGAAGGCAACGATCGACGCGCTGAAGCCGGTCATCAAGGATTGCCTCGCCAAGGACCAGGGCGGTGCCGACGAATGGTTCGAGGCGGCGCAGCTCGACAATTACGGCTTCTCGGCGACGGCAAAGGACGTCGACGGCATCGAAGCGTCGAGGCCGGTCGCGCTGTGGGGCAATGACGGGCATACGGTCTGGGTTAACAGCCGCGGCCTTGCGCTGCTTGGGGTGACGGCCGAAACGCCGGACATGCCGGGAGGCAAGATCGCCCGCGACGCTAAGGGAGTGCCGACCGGCTACTTTGCCGACCGTGCCTCGATCTTTGTGGATGAGAAGATTCCATCGCCGCCGCTGGAGGAAAAGGCGGCACTGACAGCGGCCGAGCTCAAGAGGATGTCGGCCTACGGCATCACCTCGCTGATGGATGCCTTCGTGACGCCGGCAGAGGCAGCCGTTTGGCGGAAGCTGTATGACACCGGCAGGCTCCCCATGCGCGTGCGCACGGCGATCTACGTTGCCGATCCGAGTGACGACAGCGACGAGGCCGTCGCGCGTCTCGTCGCGGCAAGCAAGGACGGCGACGTCGACCCGGATTTCCTCCATTCGGGCGCGGTCAAAGTCTTCGCCGATGGGGTGATGGAATACCCGGCGCAGACGGCGGCGATGCTCTCGCCCTATCTCGACGAAAACGGCAAGTCGACCAAGCACGCCGGTGAGCTCTATTTCGATCCGGAACGTTTTGCGCGCCTGGTCACCAAGCTCGACGCAGCCGGTCTCGCCGTGCACATCCATGCCATCGGCGACCGCGCCGTACGCGCGAGCCTCGACGCCTTCGCTGCCGCCCGTGCCGCCAACGGCGACAGGGACAACCGTCACCAGATCGCGCATCTGCAGCTCGTGGATTCCGCAGACTTCCCGCGCTTCAAGGAGCTCGGCGTGATGGCAGACTTGCAACTCGAATGGGCCAAGCGCGAGCCGGCGACCGAAGGGCCGCTCTAGCCTTATCTCGGGCCCGAGCGCTATCGCTACGTCTATCCGGCGGGCAGCCTGCACAAAGCAGGTGCCACCATCATCGGCGGCAGCGACTGGGATGTCTCCTCGTACAATCCGTTCCGGGCGTTTCAAACCGGTGTCACGCGCTCCGGAGGCAACCGGCAGAAGCCGCTCAATATTGACGAGAAAATTCCACTTGAGACGGCGATCGACGCCTACACCATCAACGCCGCGTTCGCCATGAAGCAGGACAAGACGACCGGAAGCCTCGAAGCCGGCAAGCGCGCCGATCTCGTGGTGCTCGATCGCGACATCTTCACGATCGATCAAGAGACCATCGATCAGACCAAGGTGCTCGCCACCTATCTCGACGGGCGTCTCGTCCATTCTGCTTCACCCGGCAACGCCGAGGACGATGACGAGGATGAGGATGCCGGAAAGTGGTGGGACGATCGCGAGGCGCGCATGCGCGGGTGGCTGCACCGCGAGTGAGCCAAGCTCAAGCTAGTTGGCGCGCATCACCACGCATTCGAAAGACATGCGCTTCAATTGGGCGCAGGTGTTTTTCGCGCCATCCTGCGAGAAGCCGGCAAAGCGCGCGCGATACCACTGAGTGTCGTCCTTTTGGAAGGTAACAGCGATTGGCTGGTGGCCGTCGAGCACCGAGCTTGCGCGGCCTTTGACCTCGCCGAGCCTGCTCTCAGCCTCGGCCTGCGAGGTGAAGGCCCCGACCTGCACGTGGTAGGGGCCTGAAGCGGTGCCGGATGTGGTGGGACCCGTGGGCGTGGGGTCGGCCGCCGCTTCTACAGGGGCGGGGGCGAGCTTGGCGGCCGTTGGCGCATCGTCCTGGCCGAGGCTAACCGGCTCCGCGGAAGCCGCCGAGGCAAGCGCAAAGACCCGCTTCTTAGCGACGGGCGGCGGGGGCGCCGGCGGAGCTGGCGTTTCAAGGCTAGCCACCAGGGGAGCGGTCTCGACAGGCCTGGGTCTGCCGGCGACGGCCTTGGGAAAGGACTGGTCGAGCAGAGCGCGCATGGCGGCGTCTCGCTGGCCGCCGGTTCTGCCGCCGAGCACCACCGCGACCAGGTGCTTGTCGTCGCGCCGCACCGAAGCAGTCAGGTTGAAGCCGGCGGCCCTGGTGTAACCGGTCTTGATGCCGTCGGTGCCCTTGTAGCCGAACAAGAGGCGATTGTGGTTGCGATAGCGGCGGCCGTGATAGGCGAAATATCTCGTTTGGAAGCAGCCGTAATATTCCGGGAAGTCTCGGATCAGGTGCTGCGCCAGGACCGCCATGTCACGCGCCGTGGTCACCTGCTCGTCATTGGGCAGGCCCGAGGCATTGCGGAACAGCGTGGACATCATGCCGAGCTCCTGCGCCTTCCTGGTCATCACCCTGGCGAAGTTTGCTTCCGTGCCGGCGAGGTTCTCGGCGATGGTCACCGCGGCGTCGTTGGCGGAAAGGGTGACGAGGGCGTTGACGGCATCGGCGGCGCGAATGGTCGCACCCGGCTTCAGGTTGAGCTTGGTCGGTGCCTGGCTCGCCGCGAAGGGCGTTACCACGAGCTCCGAATCGGGGCTGACGGCGCCTGCGCGCATATAAGAGAAGAGCACATAGAGGGTCATCATCTTGGTGAGCGACGCCGGCGCCCGCGGCGTGGTGGACGCTTGCTCATACAGGATGCGGCCCGAGTTCATGTCGACCACGATGGCCGCGGCAGTGGTACTGCCGCTCGATCGGGTCTTTGGCCTCGCCAGCGCTTCGGTCGAGGGCACGGCCATCGCGAGCGCGAGCATGAGCGCAACCGACCGCCACGCGCGCGGGCGCTGCTTGACCCAAATGTTACGCTGCCAGAACCCCACCCCGTCCTCGAAGGCCGTCAGGCCTCGCCCCCGTCTTTTCGAATCTTCCCGAACGCCACCCAAGTGACACGAGCTTTG
>DASUZQ010000243.1:0-4317 GCA_036376815.1 Methyloceanibacter sp.
ATGCGCATCGAGCGAAAGGCTGGGACCTGACGATGGCCCTTCCTCAGGTCACCGGACGCTATGCCGGCAGGCGGCGCAGCAATATTATCGCCACGGCGCTGTCGATCGGCGCCGCCGGCTTCGGCCTGACCTGGCTTTTCCTGATCCTGACGGTTCTCGTCGTTAAGGGCGTGGGCGGGCTGAACCTTGCGGTGTTCACCGAGTTGACGCCGCCCCCTGGAGGCACCGGCGGCTTGCTGAACGCGATTGTCGGCAGCCTGATTCTCACCGTTCTCGCCGTATTGTTCGGCACGCCTCTGGGAATCCTCGCCGGCACCTACATGGCTGAGTATGGCCGCTACGCCAAGCTCACCATGGTGGTCCGCTTCATCAACGATATTCTGCTCAGCGCGCCGTCGATCGTGGTCGGCCTGTTCGTCTACGAGATCATGGTCGCCCAGATGGGGCATTTCTCGGCCTGGGCTGGCGCCGTGGCTCTCGCCATGATCGTCATCCCGGTGGTAGTGCGCACCACCGAGGACATGCTTCTGCTCGTGCCCAACACTTTGCGCGAGGCATCGAGCGCGCTCGGCCTCCCGCGCTGGATCGTCATCCGCGACGTCGCCTACCGCGCGGCACGCGCCGGCATGATCACCGGAGTCCTGCTTGCAGTGGCCCGCATCACCGGCGAGACCGCTCCGCTCCTGTTCACCGCACTCAACAACCAGTTCTTCAGCTGGAATTTCAATGCGCCGATGGCGAGCCTGCCGGTGGTGATCTTCCAATTTGCCCTGAGTCCCTATGAGGACTGGCAGCAGCTTGCCTGGACCGGCGCTCTGCTGATTACCGTCACCGTGCTCGGCCTCAGCATCCTGGCGCGCTCTCTCGCTTCCAAAAAGGTGCCACTATGAGTCTAGCGATTCAAACTGAACTTAAGGACAAAGCACCGGCTCCTGCCGAAGGGCTGGAGGAGAAAATCTCCGTTCGGCACCTCAATTTCTTTTACGGACAATATCGGGCGCTCGCCGACATCAACGTCAATCTCTACCAGAACAAGGTCACGGCCTTCATCGGCCCGTCCGGCTGCGGCAAGTCCACGCTGCTCCGCATCATCAACCGTATCTACGACCTTTACCCCAACCAGCGGGCCGACGGTGAGGTTCTGCTCGATGGCGCGAACGTGCTCAGCCCGAAGCAGGACTTGAATCTGCTGCGCGCCAAGGTCGGCATGGTGTTCCAGAAGCCGACGCCGTTTCCCATGACCATTTACGACAACATCGCCTTTGGCGTTCGCCTCTACGAGCAGCTGCCCAAGGCCGATCTCGATGCCCGCGTCGAGGACTCGCTGCGCCGCAGCGCGCTGTGGGACGAGGTCAAGGATAAGCTCGACGCGAGCGGCTTGAGCCTGTCCGGCGGCCAGCAGCAGCGGCTTTGCATCGCCCGCACTGTCGCCATCAGGCCTGAGGTGATCCTGCTCGACGAGCCCTGCTCGGCGCTCGATCCGATCTCCACTGCCAAGATCGAGGAGCTGATCGACGTCTTGAAGCGCGACTACACCATCGCCATCGTCACCCACAATATGCAGCAGGCGGCGCGCACCTCCGATTACACTGCCTTCATGTATCTCGGCGAGCTTGTGGAATTCGACAACACCACCCAAATCTTCACCAATCCGAGGATGGAGCGCACGCAAGACTACATCACCGGCCGCTTCGGCTAGGACACGCCCTTTCGAGGAGATGCAGGAAGATGGATACGCACGAACATATCGTCAGGTCTTACGAGGAGGAACTCTCCGCGCTCAACAACAAGATCGCCAAGATGGGCGGTCTCGCCGAGCAGGTCCTCGGGCAATCCATCGATGCGCTCGAAGGCCGCGATCCCGACCTCGCCGCCGCCACCATCCAGCAGGATGAGGCGATCGACGAATTGGAGAAGGAGATCGAGGAGCAAGCCATCGTCATGATCGCCCGGCGACAGCCGCTCGCCTACGACCTGCGTCAGATCATGGCGGCGCTTCGCATCTCGACCGACCTGGAGCGCATCGGCGATCTCGGCAAGAACATCGCCAAGCGGGCTCTTGCCGTGGTCGGCGAGCAGCAGCCGAAGCAGCTCATGCTCGGTTTGAAGCACATGGGCGAGCTTGCTCTCGGCCAGCTGAAAGAGGTGCTCGACGCCTATATCGAGCGCGACGCCGACCGCGCCTTGAAGGTCTGGTACCGCGACGAGGACATCGACGCCATGTACAACTCGCTGTTCCGCGAGCTCCTCACCTACATGATGGAGGACCCGCGCAATATCGGGCTCTGCACCCATCTCCTGTTCGGCGCCAAGAACATCGAGCGCATCGGCGACCACGCCACCAATATCGCCGAGACGGTCTATTTCCTGGTGCACGGCAACGCCATCACCGACCAGCGGCCGAAAAGCGACACCACCAGCTCGACCCCGGTCCCCTTGAGGTCGGCAGGTTAAAATGCTGACGGTCTCCGCCATGAACCCGAGAGCCAAAGTTCTCGTGGTCGAGGACGAAGAGCCCTTAGCGCTTTTGCTCCGCTACAATCTCGAGGCCGAGGGCTACGCCGTCGACGTCGTGCATCGTGGCGACGAGGCCGAAGTTGCCATCGCCGAGAGCTCGCCCGATCTCATCGTGCTCGATTGGATGCTGCCCGGTCTTTCCGGGCTTGAGCTTTGCCGGCGCTTGCGCACCGGCAAAGACTCCCGCACCATTCCCATCATCCTTTTGACGGCGCGGAGCGAGGAGAGCGATCGCATCCGCGGGCTGACTACTGGCGCCGACGACTATGTGGTCAAGCCGTTCTCCCTTCCCGAGCTCATGGCGCGGGTACGCGCGATCCTGAGACGGACCAGCCCTGAGCGCATCGCCTCGGTGCTCACCGTCGGCGACATCGAGCTCGACCGCGAGTCCCATCGGGTGACGCGGAACGGTCGGCAGGTGCATCTTGGGCCCACCGAGTTTCGCCTGCTCGAATTTCTCATGCAAAGCCCCGGCCGGGTGTTCAGCCGCGCGCAATTGCTCGACGGCGTCTGGGGCCGCAACGTCTATGTCGATGAGCGCACGGTCGATGTGCATATCGGCCGCTTGCGCAAGGCGATGATGCGCGGGGCCGAGACCGATCCGGTGCGCACGGTGCGCGGCGCGGGCTACGCCTTCTCCGACAAGCTGCAAGAGACCGTCTAAGCAAAAAAAGGAGGCGCCGAACGGGCGCCTTCCTTCCCCCCACTTGATCCTCGGCTAGGCCGCAAGAGCGGCTCGGCCGGTAAGTGGCTAGCCGAATGCGACCCTCTTATCGCGCCGCCGCGATGGGGCCGGCTGATAGGCAAGCCGTGCGTGATGCTCGCAATAGGGAGCCGAGCCGCACTTCTTGCGCCCGCAAAAATAGAATTGCTCCTCGCTGGGATCGCCGATGGGCCAGCGGCACATCGACTCCTTCAAGGTAAGGATGGTGGCCCGCTCCTCGGGCGGGATGTACAGCTCCTCGATCGGCGCCGGCTGAGGCTCGATCTCCTCCTCGTAAGCCGGCTTCAGCGCGACATTGCCGCGCGTGCCGAACATCAAGGATGGAGCACGGTGCTGCCGTGGCGCCTGCACCCGCCGCGGTCTTGGGCTCGACGAGCGCGAGCTCGTCGCCCGACCCGAGAGTCCGAGACGGTGCACCTTGCCGATCACCGCATTTCTTGTCACCCCGCCGAGGCGACTGGCGATCTGGCTTGCGCTCAAGCCATCCGCCCAAAGTTTTTTCAGTAATTCAACCCTTTCATCATTCCAAGCCATGGTTTGGCCTCCTCATTTTTGACTCAGAATCCCCCCGTCTCGTCGTGAGACGGCGTTCAGTCACGCTGATGTACTGCTGAGAAATGACCGCCCAGGCGTAACGCTGCATCCACAATATATGGTGGCTGAGCGGCTACTAACCTACAATCTCGGGGATTGAGCGGCAAGCGTCCGCCACGCTTGGCCCCGCCGTTTTCCACCGGACAAATCGGAGTCTGCCACTTCTTACGCGCAAATACAAACGGCGCCGTGGATGAAAGCGTGGACGAGTGTTGGATAGGAGGTGCATGGCCGCTGATTGACAGCCTTCCGCGCGAGACCTAAAGCTCTGCAATTCCTTGCTGCCGCCCAGCCGGCGGCAATTTTATTTTGGGACGACCTCTCGTGTCCAAATCGGCCCTGCTTCCGACCTATGCCCGCAGCGAACTTGTCTTCGAGCGCGGGCAGGGCGCTTACCTTTTTACCGCGTCAGGCGAACGTTATCTCGACTTCGCCTCAGGTGTCGCGGTAACTGCGCTCGGCCACGCCCATCCGCATCTCGT
>DASUZQ010000244.1:0-3879 GCA_036376815.1 Methyloceanibacter sp.
CCGCATCAAGCATTGGATGGGCGTCGGCGCCCAGCCGACCGACCGCGTGCTCCGCTTCCTCGACAAGGCCGGGATGGCGAAGCGCGATGCGCGCTCGAACCCGAACAAGGGACAGCCCGGCAAGAAGCGCGTCGAGCGCGAGGCGGCAAAAATTGCCGCCGCGGCCGAGAAGGCCAAGGCCGCAGCCGAAGCCGCTGCTGCACCGCCTCCGGCACCAGAGCCTGCTCCGGAGGGCGAGCAGCCCGCCGCCGAATAGCCTTGGCGCCAAAACCGGACCGCGTGCTGGTGGGGGACATCGGACGCCCCCAAGGCTTGCAAGGCGAGGTGCGGATCAGGTCCTTCACCGCCGAGCCCGCTTCAATCGCCGAGTATGGGCCGCTCGAGGACGAGACCGGCACGCGCCTGTTCGAGATCGAGTCGCTGCGGGTCACACCGAAGGCGCTCTCTGCGCGCATCAAGGGCGTGACCACGCGCGAGGAGGCTGAAGCCCTCACCGGCACCAGGCTCTACGTGCCCCGCTCGCGCCTGCCCGAGCGGGCGGAGGACGAGTGGTATCATTCCGACCTCATCGGCCTTGCCGCGCTCAATGCTGACGGAGCGCCGATCGGCACGGTGATCGCGGTCCACAATTTCGGGGCTGGAGACCTCCTCGAGATCGAACCCCCGGGCGGAGGTGCCACCGTGCTGATGCCCTTCACCGGCGAGACCGTGCCTGAGGTCGACGTGGAGGGCGGCTGGCTGCGTGTCGCGCCGCCGGAAGGCCTCTTCGAGTGACGCTCTTCCGCCTGCGAACAGGCTAGAATGCACCATGGACCATCGCTTCGTCTCGAGCGCGCCATGACCTGGCGCGCAGTCACCCTCACCATTTTCCCGGAGATGTTTCCGGGTCCGCTCGGCCTGAGCCTCGCCGGCAAGGCGCTCGCCGAGGGCAAATGGGCGCTCTCCACAATCGACATCCGCGACTTCGCCACCGACAAGCATCGCTCCGTCGATGACACGCCGGCTGGCGGCGGCGCCGGCATGGTCATGCGCGCCGATATCGCCGCTGCGGCGATCGATGCCGCGCGTGCCGCGATGCCGGCCGATACGCCGACGATCTATCTCTCGCCGCGCGGCACGCAACTGACGCAAGCCCGCGTGCGCGACCTCGCCGCCGGCCCCGGCGTCATTCTCTTGTGCGGGCGCTTCGAAGGCGTCGACCAGAGGGCGCTCGACGCGCGCAACGTCGAGGAGGTGTCGATCGGCGATTATGTGCTGTCCGGCGGCGAGCTTGCAGCCCAAGTGCTGATCGACGCCTGCGTGCGCCTTCTGCCGGGAGTGGCTGGAAACGAGGTTTCGCTTGCCGAGGAAAGCTTTGCCTCGGGCCTCCTCGAATACCCGCAATACACGAAGCCCAGGGAATGGGAGGGCCTTGCCATCCCTGACGTACTCCTCTCCGGCGATCACGAAAAAATCTCCAAATGGCGCCGCGAGCAGGCTGAGAAGATCACACGCGAGCGCCGCCCGGATTTGTGGGAGAAATCGAAGGGTCGCTAGACGGATTTCTGGCCCAAATCCATCGACAAGGGCGAAAAGCTAGGTTAGGAACAACCCCTCCGCGCGCTTCCCGCCCGCGAAATCAGGATCAATCAAAAAGAATGGCGTTCGCCTCGTGGCCGATAGCCAAGGCAGGCGCCCCGGAAAGGTTTATCGCCATGAATATCATCGAGCAGATCGAAAAAGAGCAGGTCGCGGCGCTTGCCAAGAAGCGCAAAGTGCCTGAGTTCGGGCCAGGCGACACGCTCCGCGTCAACGTCAAGGTGGTCGAAGGCGACCGCGCCCGCGTGCAGGCCTATGAGGGCGTGTGCATCGGCCGCTCCGGCGGCGGGGTCAACGAGAACTTCACGGTGCGCAAGATTTCCTATGGCGAGGGCGTCGAGCGCGTCTTCCCGGTGCATTCGCCGCTGATCGACTCGATCGAGGTGGTTCGCCGCGGCCGCGTGCGCCGCGCCAAGCTCTATTATTTGCGTGGACGCCGCGGCAAGGCTGCCCGCATCCCCGAGCGCCAGACCGCGCGCGGCAAGCAGGGCGAGACCTTCAAGGGCTTCAAGAGGCCTTCCGGACAGCCCGACGATCTGAAGCTGATCGCCGGCATCACGCCTGAGCTCGAGGCCAAGCTGAACAAGCTCGGGCTGATCAAGTTCGAGCAGATCGCCAATCTCTCCGACGACGAGATCGCGAAACTCGACGAGACGCTTGGCCTAGACGGTCAGATCGAGAATGACGACTGGACGTCGAAGGCCGTCGCCCTGATGGCCGAGACCACGGCCGACGAAGTTCCCGCCGGTGAGGACGAGGCCGAGGACGCCGCCGAAGAGGCTCCGGCCGCAGCCAAGGCGCCAAAGGCCGCGAAAGCCAAGGAGCCAAAGCCCGCCAAGAAGGGCAAGAAGTAGCTAGCCTACGAAACTAACCACGAACTCCATACCTCCCCCTTGTGGGGAGGTCCGGCGACGCCAAAGGCGGCGCCGGGGTAGGGGCAAGCACTACCTCTAGCTCGGCGCCAATTGTTCACCCCACCCGGCGCGCGGCGCGCGCCGACCTCCCCATCAAGGGGAGGTATGAGGCTTCAGCCAGCTGAGGGGTTTGTCAACGAGCGCTCGAGCGATTATGTCAGGGCGAGAAAAGCGTTGAGACAACGCCAAAATGGCCAAAGCGCGCACGCTGTACGACAAGATCTGGGACGAGCACCTGGTGCACGAGGCGCCTGACGGCACCTGCCTGATCTATATCGACCGGCACCTGGTGCATGAGGTGACGAGCCCGCAAGCCTTCGAGGGCCTGCGCATGGCTGGGCGGAAGGTGCGCAGCCCTGAGAAGACGCTCGCCGTGGTCGATCACAACGTGCCGACGTCGGACCGCTCAAAGGGCATCGACGATCCTGAGTCGGCGCTGCAGGTCCAGACGCTCGCCGAGAACGCACGCGACTTCGGCATCGAATATTACCATGAGCGCGACCGCCGCCAGGGCATCGTGCATGTGGTCGGCCCCGAGCAAGGCTTCACGCTGCCAGGCACCACCATCGTCTGCGGCGATTCGCACACCTCCACGCATGGCGCCTTTGGCGCGCTCGCCCACGGCATCGGCACGAGCGAGGTCGAGCACGTGCTCGCCACCCAGACGTTGATCCAGAAGAAGGCGAGGAACATGCGGGTGCGCGTCGACGGCGCGCTGAAGGACGGCGTGACGGCCAAGGACATCATCCTCGCCATCATCGGCGAGATCGGCACCGCCGGCGGCACCGGCCACGTCATCGAATATGCCGGCGAGGCAATTCAGGCGCTCTCCATGGAAGGGCGCATGACCATCTGCAACATGTCGATCGAGGGCGGGGCCCGCGCCGGCCTGATCGCGCCCGACGACAAGACCTTCGACTACATCAAAGGCCGTCCCCGAGCGCCGAAGGCAGGCGCCTATGAGACCGCGCTCCGCCATTGGCAGACGCTCTATTCCGACGACGATGCCGCCTTCGACCGCGAGATCGTGCTGCACGCCGGCAAGCTGCCGCCGCTCGTCACCTGGGGCACGAGCCCAGAGCAGGTGGTCTCGGTCACCGGGCGCGTGCCGCGGCCGGAGGAGATCGCCGACGAGACCAAGCGCAAGGCCGCTGTCCGCTCGCTCGACTACATGGGTCTGCAAGGCGGCGAGAAGATCACCGACCTGACGCTCGACCGCGTGTTCATCGGCTCCTGCACCAATGGGCGCATCGAGGATTTGCGCGAGGTGGCACGCATCGTCGACGGCAAGCGCGTGCATGAGAATGTCAGCGCCATGATCGTTCCGGGCTCCGGCCTGGTGAAGGAGCAAGCCGAAGCCGAAGGCCTCGACAAGATCTTCAAGGCC
>DASUZQ010000245.1:0-2034 GCA_036376815.1 Methyloceanibacter sp.
TCCGCGAGCAGCGCGCCGGCGATGAAGGCGCCGAGCGCGGCCGAGAGCCCGGCCAGCTCCATCAGCAGCGCGACGCCGAAAACGGTGAGGAGCGCGCTCGCCGTCATCGCCTCGCGCACGCCGGTGGCGGCGATGATGCGATAAAGCCTGCTGAGCAGGAAGCGGCCGGCGACGATCACCCCGATGATGGTGAAGATGGCGAGCACGCCGGCACGGAGATCCATGGCCGGCTGCTCGCTGCCGCCCGCCGCAAACAGCGGCACGAGCGCAATCAGCGGGATGGCGGCAAGGTCCTGGAACAGGAGCACCGAGAAGGCGAGCCTGCCGTGACGGGTATTGATCTCGCCTTTCTCCTCCAGCACCTGCAGCGCGAAAGCCGTCGAGGAGAGCGACAGTCCAAGGCCGATGAACAGCGCTTGGCCAAAGTTTAGGGCAAGCGCGAGACCGATGGCGGCGAGCACCAGCGACGTGCCCGCGAGCTGGGCTGTGCCCAAACCGAAGATCGCCGACCGCATGGCCCAAAGCCTGATCGGTCGAAGCTCGAGCCCGATCACGAACAGCAGCAGAACCACGCCGAACTCGCCGAATTGCAGGATGCTCTCGACGTTGTTCAGCTGATAGAGCGGCCCGAGAATGTAAGGACCGATCACCACGCCGGCGGCGAGATAGCCGAGCACGGCTCCCATGCGAAAGAAGCGGCCAAGCGGTGCGGCGATGGCGGCGGCGGCGAGAAACACCGCCACTTGGATCAATTGTGTCGAAACCATCGCGCGTCCTTGTGCCCGGGCCCTTTCCGTCTTCCGTATCACGCCCTCTGGGCAAGACCTAGGTTTGAGCGCAAGCCGACATTGCTGTCATTCCGGCACGGCGCAGAATCCGGTACCAAAGCGCATGATCGAACGCCAGAGCGTTGCCCCCTCCTTCAAAGAAGCCCTCGCCGTCTGGGCGAAGATCGGCGTCTTGTCGTTCGGCGGCCCTGCCGGTCAGATCGCGCTGATGCACCGCGTGCTGGTGGATGAGCATCGCTGGATCAGCGAGGACCAATTCCTTCGCGCGCTCAATTTCTGCATGCTGCTGCCCGGCCCCGAAGCCATGCAGCTTGCGACTTATGTCGGCTGGCGGCTGCACGGCACCTTGGGCGGGCTTGTCGCAGGATTGCTCTTCGTGCTCCCCGGCGCTCTCGTCGTGCTCGCACTTTCCATCGTTTATGCGCTCTACGGCCATGTGCCGCTCGTCGAGGCGGCGTTCGTCGGCATCAAGGCCGCCGTGCTTGTCATCGTCATCGAGGCATTGCTCAGAGTTGCGCGGCGCGCTTTGCGGCGTCCTCAGGACTGGATCCTCGCCGCGGCGGCGTTCATCGCCATCTTCTTCTTCGCCGTGCCTTTCCCTCTCGTCATCGCCGCGGCGGCTGTCTTTGGCTACGTCCTGGTCGAGAACCGCCCTCAGGCGATTTCGCCCACTGAGACAAGCCCAGTGCGGCTCACCGATAGTTTGCGCACTGCCGGCCTCTGGCTCGCTCTTTGGATCGTTCCCTTGGCGCTCGTCGCGCTTCTGTTTGGGCGCGATCACGTCTTCACCAACATCGCCATCTTCTTTTCCAAGCTGGCCGTGGTCACCTTCGGCGGCGCCTATTCGGTCCTCGCCTATATGGCGCAGCAGGCGGTTGAGACTTACGGTTGGCTGAGCGCCGGAGAGATGCTCGACGGCTTGGGTCTCGCCGAAACCACGCCGGGGCCTCTGATCCTCGTCACCGAGTTCGTCGGCTTCCTCGCAGGCTACCGCCATGGCGGCGAACCCAAGCTCGCCTTTGGCCTGCTCGGCGCCGCGATCACGCTATGGGCGACCTTCGTGCCCTGCTTCCTGTGGATCTTCGTGGGCGCGCCTTACGTAGAGCGTCTCAGCACCAACCCGCGCCTCGCAAGCGCGCTGAACGGCGTTACCGCCGCGGTGGTCGGCGTCATTCTCAACTTAAGCCTCTGGTTCGCACTGCACGTTTTCTTCGCCAAGGTCGAGCCCGTTTGGCATGGACCGTTG
>DASUZQ010000246.1:0-2596 GCA_036376815.1 Methyloceanibacter sp.
TCTGCACCACGGCGCGCGCATCTCCCGGATTCTCCTCGAACCATTGCGAGAGAGCGCCAGCCATGACGCCTTCGACCACCGGGCGGACCTCGGAGGAGACGAGCGTGTCCTTCGTTTGGCTCGAGAATTTCGGATCAGGCACCTTGACCGAGAGCACGCAAGTGAGCCCCTCGCGCGCGTCGTCGCCGGTCAACGCCACCTTCTCCTTCTTGGCGATGCCCGATTCGGCGGCGTAGGTGTTGACGGTGCGGGTGAGCGCCGAGCGCAAGCCGGCGAGATGCGTGCCGCCGTCGCGCTGCGGGATGTTGTTGGTGAAGCAGAGCACGTTCTCGTGGTAGCTGTCGTTCCACCACAGGGCCGCCTCCACCACGATCTTGTCCTGCTCCTTCTCCACCACGATCGGCTCTGGGATCAGCGGGTGCTTGGTGCGGTCGAGGAAGCGCACGAAGGCGCGTAAGCCTCCCTCATAGCGCATCTCCTCGTTCTTCGGCTCGACGCCGCGATGGTCTGAGAGCACAATGCGCACGCCGGAATTCAGGAACGCCAGCTCGCGCAAGCGATGCTCGAGCGTGGCGTAGTCGAACTCGACCATGGTGAAGGTCTTGGTCGAAGGCACGAAGGTGACGCGCGTTCCGGTTCTGGTCGCGGGGCCGACCTCGGCGAGCGGCGCCTCAGGCACGCCGTGGGCAAAGCGCATGAAATGCTCCTTGCCGTCGCGCCAGATGGTGAGGTCGAGCCTGGACGAGAGAGCGTTCACCACCGAGACGCCGACACCATGCAGGCCGCCGGACACCTTGTAGGAGTTCTGGTCGAACTTCCCGCCGGCGTGGAGCTGGGTCATGATCACTTCCGCCGCCGAGACGCCTTCGCCCTTGTGGATTTCGGTCGGAATGCCGCGGCCGTTGTCCACCACCGTGGCCGAGCCGTCGGCGTTCAAGGTCACTTGGATCTCGTCGCAATAGCCGGCCAAAGCCTCGTCGATGGCGTTGTCCACCACCTCGTAGACCATGTGGTGCAGCCCCGAGCCGTCATCGGTGTCGCCGATATACATGCCCGGCCGCTTGCGCACGGCATCGAGGCCTTTCAGCACCTTGATCGACTCTGCACCGTAGTCGGAAGAAGACGCGGCTGCTTTTCGTTCTGAGGCTCGTTTCATTGGGTCCTTGCGGGTCAATTTCTCTGTCTTTTTTGGTTGTCTCGGCGGGCGGAAACCGGTGCCCTGATCAGGCGCCTATTCTACCCCGATTCACTGCCAAGATTTGGGCCTGCGACGCCAAAGAGGCGAAGGTTTCCCGGTCGGTTCCGGTCATCCAGGCCTGGGCTGTGAGGTCCAGAATCTCCCCAAAAAGGGCCTCTCGGCGGGCGTGATCGAGATGGGCCGCCACCTCGTCGAGGAGGACGAGGGGTGCAGCGCCGGAAAGCTCGCGGATCAGCCTCGCCTTGGCGAGCACGAGGCCGAGCAGAAGCGCCTTCTGCTCGCCTGAGGAGCAGTCGCCTGCGGGGGCATTGTGGGGGCCGTGAACTACTATTAGGTCGCTCAGATGCGGTCCTGCAAGGGCTCTCCCTGCGAGGCGGTCGCGCTCGCGCGCTTCCGACAACAGGCTCACATAATCGTCCTCGACCTCGACCGCCGGTCGCTCCATGAGGGCCCGCTCGAGCGTGCCTTCGAGCGCCAGCACGGCGAAGGGGAAGGGCCCAGGCCCGCGCGCCTCATGCGTCGCCTGGATCAGAGCCGAAAGCCGCGCGGCCGCATCGAGCCTTGCTGCGGCGATGGCGACGCCCGCTTCCGCCATCTGCTCCTCAAGCCCGGCATAGAGCGAAGGCGATCCTTCGCGCATCTGGAACAGGCGGTTCCGTTGCCGCATGGCGCGGTCGTAGCGTCCTCGCGGCCCGCTCATCTTCGGATCGATGGCAAGCATCAGCCGGTCGAGGAAGCGGCGCCTCTCCGAGGCTGGGCCGGTGAACAGGCCGTCCATCTCGGGGATCACCCAGACGAGCCGCGCGTAGTGGGCGAGAGCGCCGGCGCTCTGCTCTTTGCCGGCGATGCGCACGTTGCGGCCTGTGCCTTCGCTTGCGCCAGAAAGCCCGAAGCCGGTGCCGATCTCGACCACGCCTTCGAGCGACATCACCGTGGCGGCCACCGCCCAGCCGCCGGGACCGTCCTTGCGGACGAGTTCCTCATAGGAACGCCCGCGCAAGCCCTGACCGGCACCGAGCAGCGACACCGCCTCGAGCAGGTTGGTCTTGCCCGCGCCATTGTCGCCGACGAGCACCACGGGGCTCGCATCGAGGCTCGCCGCCGCCCGCTCGTAGTTGCGAAAATTGGTCAGCCTCAGCTCTTGGACATAGAGCTGTGACTCGGCACGAGCGGCTTCGCCCATCGCCTCACGTGCAGCCCGCTCGCGATATCCGCTCAGGGCCGCCCTCATACCCGCATCGGCATGAGCACATAGAGAGCGGATGCATCCTTGCCGTCGCGGATCATGGTGGGAGAGCCCGGATCGGCGAGCTGGAACTCGGCGGTGCCGCCTTCGAGTTGCCCCGAGATGTCGAGCAAATAGCGGGCATTGAAGCCGATCTCGAGGGGATCGAAACC
>DASUZQ010000247.1:0-6463 GCA_036376815.1 Methyloceanibacter sp.
GGACCTCGGCGCGGCATCGAGCAGCTCGCGCAGCTTGCGCGCGAGGTCCTCCTGGGTGAAGGGCTTGTTCAAGAGTTGAACGTCGGGATCGAGGCGCCCTTGATGCACGATGGCATTGCGGGTGTAGCCGGTGGTGAACAAGACGGGCAAATTCGGATAGATCTGCCGGAGCTCGTCGGCGAGCACCCGCCCATTCGACTCGCCAAGAACGACGTCGGTGAACAGGAGGCTGATCTGCGGCTTCTTGGCCACGGCGCGGAGCGCTTCCTGCACATTGGCGGCGTCAATCACGCCATAGCCGAGCTCAAGCAGGATGTCTCTCGCGTATTCGCGCACCCCCTGGCTGTCCTCCACCAGCAGGATCATTTCACCCGGCTTGGCGCGCGGTATAGCCTGCTCGCCTTCTGCCTTGCCGGCAGGAGCGGCACTGATCTCTTCGCCGATGAGGCGCGGCATGTAGATCTTCACCGTAGAGCCGCGCCCCTCCTCGCTGTAGATGCGCACGTGTCCGCCGGACTGCTTGACGAAGCCGTGCACCATGGCAAGCCCAAGCCCAGACCCCTCCCCGGGCGGCTTGGTGGTGAAGAACGGCTCGAACACCTTGTCGAGGATATCCTTCGCGATCCCGGCCCCGGTATCGGTGACGCAAAGCACCACGTATTGCCCGGCCCTGACGTCGCCGAACCTGCGCACATAGGCGTCGTCGAGATAGGTGTTGGCCGTCTCGATGGTCAGGCAGCCGCCGTCAGGCATGGCGGCTTTGGCGTTGAGCGCAAGATTGAGCAAAACGTTCTCGAGCTGATGGCCGTCGGCAAACGTCTGCCACAGGCCGGCGCCGAGCACGGTCTCGATGCTGACGTCAGATCCGAGCGTGCGGCGGAACATCTCGAGCATGCCTGACACCAGGCGATTGAGGTCAAGCCGCTGAGGCTCAAGCGCCTGCCGGCGCGAGAAGGCAAGCAGCCTCTGCGTGAGCTGCGCCGAGCTTTGCGCGCCGCGCAAAGCCGCATCGAGCGACTTGGACAGTTTGCCGGCAATGTCGCGCGCCGGTTCGAGGCCGGCGAGCTTGGCAAGCTGTCGCTTCATCGCGTCGAGATTGCCAATGATGATGGTGAGCAGATTGTTGAAGTCGTGCGCGATGCCGCCGCTGAGCTGGCCCACGGCCTCCATCTTCACCGCTTGCCGTAACGACGATTCCGCTTCCTGCCGAAGCTTCGATTCCTCCTCGAGCTCGCGGGTTCGGTCCAGCAAGCCGCTCACCGCCTGCCTGGTTGCGATGGCGAGCAGAACGGCGAGCAGCGTGGCGGCAACGAGCACCATGCCGGTGAGCAGCGAAAGCCACAGCCGGATCTCTGCCGATCTGCTTTGACGCACCGCCAAGAGATCGCGCTCCGCTTTCACGAAGGCAGAGAGCTCGGCAACGATGTCATCCATCAGGGTTTTGCCTTCGCCGCCCTTCACGACACCGAACGCCGCGTTCTTGTCGCCTTGCTTGGCGAGGTCTATCGATCTCTGAATGCGGTCGAACCTCGCCTTGACCAGCGGCTCCAACCTATCCAAGCGGGCCTGCTGGCGTGGATTGTCGGCGGTCAGCCGACGCAGGCTTGCCAACAGCTCGGGCACGCGGGCGAGCGCGCCGTCGAAGCGCTTGAGATAGTCGTCGTCTTCGGTGATGAGGAAGCCGCGCTGGCCGTTTTCCGCGGCCTGGACTTGGCTGAGCAGGGTTTGGGCCGTGCTTTGCACCTCGAAGGTGTGGTCGACAAGCTTGTCGGCCTCCCGGCTGCGCGCAAACATCAGCGCGACCGCGATGGCCGCCACCACCACCAAGCCGAAGCCCACGGCCATGATGATCCAGGAATTTTGCACCAGGCGGCTGGCTTTTAGCACTCGCGTCGGCAGGGGGCTGATCCTCTTGCGAAAACCGGAACTTAGGATATTGGCGGGTCTTGCACTTGCCACTACACTTGCCGCGAGGCCAAGTCCAAGCAAGCATTTTGTGGAGCCCTCGTGCCGCGCATCCTGGTCGTCGACGACGAACCCCTGATCTCAATGCTGGTTGAGAATTGGCTCGGCGAGCTCGGCTGCGAAGTCGTGGGCCCGGCCCGGACGGTCGCCGACGGGCTCGCGCTCGCCGACGGGCAGCTGGACGGCGCCATCCTCGACGTGAACCTTGCCGGCGGCACCTGCTATCCGCTTGCCAACGCGCTTCGCTCGCGCGGCGTGGCTCTCGCTTTCGCCACCGGCGACGGCGGGCTGGACGAGGGCGAGGGCTTCGAGGACCCGATCCTGCTGCCGAAGCCGTTCGTTTTCGAGAACGTGAAGCAAACGCTCGAAGCCTTGCTCGAGCAGAGCCGCAAGGTACGGCTGACAGGCTAGGGATTGCCGGCACAAGGCCGGCAAAAACACATTTAGTACACCCGCTCCTTCGGCTCGATGTAAGCGATCTCGTTCGAGAGCGTGTAGCTATGCACCGGGCGGTAGTCGAGGTGGACGCCCCGCGTATCGTAATCCGCCCACGACAAAGTGTGCTTCATCCAGTTCGCATCGTCGCGCTTGGGGAAGTCCTCGCGTGCATGCGCCCCGCGGCTTTCCTGCCGCGCCAGCGCCCCGGCCACGGTGACCGCTGCCTGCGAGATCAGATTGTCGAATTCGAGCGTCTCGACCAGGTCGGTATTCCAGATGAGCGAGCGGTCGGTGACGCGAATGTCATCGCTCTCCTTCCACACATCGTGGATCTTGCGCACGCCTTGCTGCATCACCTCAGCGGTGCGGAACACGGCGCAGTCCGTCTGCATGGTCTTCTGCATTTTCAAACGCAGCGCCGCGGTCGGCGTGCCGCCGCTCGCATAGCGGAAGCGGTCGAGCCGCGCGATCGCCTCTTCGCCGGCGCCCTTCGGCAGCTCAGGCATGGCGCTGTCGCGCTTGATGGTCTCGGCCGAGCGGCGCGCCGCCGCCCGCCCGAACACGACGAGATCGATCAGCGAGTTTGAGCCGAGCCGGTTTGCCCCATGCACCGAAGCGCAAGCGGCTTCGCCGACGGCAAACAGTCCCGGCACGGTCGCGTCAGGATCTCCATTGCGCGGGCACACCACCTCGCCATGCAGATTGGTGGGAATGCCGCCCATATTGTAGTGCGCCGTGGGGAGGATCGGGATCGGCTCGCGGGTGAGGTCGACGCCGGCAAAGATGCGCGCCGACTCGGTGATGCCGGGCAGCCGTTCGGCAAGCAGGGCCTCGTCGAGATGGCTGAGATGCAAATGCATGTGATCCTTGTCGGGACCGGTTCCGCGGCCCTCGCGGATCTCGATGGTGATGGCGCGCGAGACCACGTCGCGCGAGGCGAGGTCCTTGGCGTTCGGCGCATAGCGCTCCATGAAGCGCTCGCCTTCGGAATTGGTGAGGAAGCCGCCTTCGCCGCGCGCGCCCTCGGTGATGAGCACGCCGGCGCCATAAACGCCGGTCGGATGGAACTGCACGAACTCCATGTCCTGGAGCGGGAGCCCAGCGCGTAAGACCATGGCATTGCCGTCGCCGGTGCAGATATGCGCCGACGTGCAGGAGAAGTAGGCGCGGCCATACCCGCCGGTGGCAAGGATCACCTGATGCGCGCGAAAACGGTGCAGCGTGCCGTCCTGCATGGAGAGCGCCACCACGCCGCGGCAGCGCCCCTCGTCGTCCATGATCAGGTCGATGGCAAAATATTCGATGAAGAACTCAGCCGAATGGCGCAGCGCCTGACCGTACATGGTGTGCAGCATGGCATGGCCGGTACGGTCGGCCGCCGCACAGGTGCGCAAGGCCGGCCCCCCCTTGCCGAAATTGCTGGTCATGCCGCCGAAGGCCCGCTGCAGGATCTTGCCGTCATCGTTGCGCGAGAAGGGCACGCCCCAATGTTCGAGCTCGTAGACGGCTTCCGGCGCGCTCTTGCACAGATATTCGATGGCGTCCTGATCGCCGAGCCAGTCTGAGCCCTTGACCGTGTCGTACATGTGCCAGCGCCAATCGTCCGGACCCATGTTGCCGAGGGCCGCGGCAATGCCGCCTTGCGCCGCAACGGTATGCGAGCGGGTGGGGAACACCTTGGTGATGCAGGCGGTGCGCAAGCCTGCCTCGCTCGCGCCGACCACGGCGCGCAGCCCGGCACCGCCGGCGCCGATCACCACCACGTCGTAGGTATGGTCGATGATTGGGTAGGCGCGGCCGTTGATGTTCGGTGCGTGGTCTGGCGTGGCGTCTTGCGGCATGTCTTCTAGCTTCCGAGACTGATTTTCACGAGCGCGAACGTACATGCAAGCGCTACGCCAATGGCAAAGAAGGTCGCGAGCAAGATCGCCACGACCTTAGCGCCCTCGCCTTGCACGTAATCCTCGATGATCTCTTTGAGCCCGATGCGCATATGGACCGAAGCCGAGATCACCAGTGCAAGCATGGCGATCGCCACGACCGGCTGCGCCAAATAGGCCCGAATTGTCTGATAATCGGCGCCGATATGGGTGACGATCGAGAGAATGAGAAAGATCACCAGCGGCACGTTGGCGATCGCGGTCATCCTCTGGCGCCAGAAGGTCTCGGTGCCGCGATGGGCGGCGCCTAGGCCGCGGGCTTTGGCGAGCGGCGTGGCCACGGTTATGCGCCTCCTCTTAGCCAATAGCCGGCGAGCCAGAGGAGAACGGTCAGGACCGTCGAGCCGATGATCGTTCCCCAGGCGAAGATCTCGATGCTCACTTTATCGAGGCCGCGACCGGTGTCCCAGACGAGATGGCGGATTCCGCCGAGCATGTGGTGGATCAGGCCCCAACTGAACACGAACAGCAGGAAGCGGCCGAAGATGCTGCCGAAGAAATCGTTGACCGTGGCATAGGCCTCAGGCCCTGAGCTTATGGCCACCAGCCACCAGGTGAGCAGGAGGAAGCCGATCGCATTGCCCACCCCCGAGATGCGATGGGCGATCGACATCATCATGGTCAGCATCGGCCGGTAAATCTGCAGATGCGGCGAAAGCGGCCGCCGCGCTTGCGTATTGCTATTGCCCATGGGGATGCCTTGCCGGCCAGGAAATCGTGCTTCTTTGTCACTCATAAACTACCGACCCCACTGGGGGCAATCAAACCGGATGTGGCCTTTCGTGCCGCGGGACTCCCTCCCCCTGAAAGGGGGAGGAGCTACTCCGTGACGACACCGCAGGCGATGCGGTCTCCGGCGTTGCCGGCCGGATCGGTCTGGTAGTCGTCGGAAGTCGCATGAACCACGATGGCCGAGCCGTCGTCATCCAGCAGCGCCGGCTCGGCATCGAGCGTCACCATCTCGTTCAGCACCTCGACCGTTAGCTTGCCACTCTCGGGCACATGCAGGTTGGGCATGTCGCCGGCATGAGGCCCTTCGGCATTCATCAGCCCGTGCTTTGTGTCGTCGGGATTGAAATGCGGACCTGCCGATTTGAAATCAGGCGGCTCGCATTTGCCGACGGTATGCACATGGAAGGCATGATCGCCGGGCGGGATGCCATCGAGGTTCAGCCGCATCAGGACGCCGCTCGGCGTATCGGTGAGCTCGACCTTGCCCACCTCCTTGCCGTCCTTGTCCTTGAGCACGGCCGAGGCCTTGTCGACGGCAAGCGCAGGCGAAACGCCGGCGAGCGTCATCGCAACCAACGCAGCGAAGGCGAATTTGCGGTCCATGGCAATCCTCCTTTGCGGCACCGTCGTTTGCGTCAGCGCGGCAAAGCCACCCAGCAATCGAGATCGAGCACCACGCCATCCTCATAGCTGCCGTCGGCCTTCTGCCCCGGGAAGTCGGCGCAATTCCGGTCCTTCACCGCAAACAGGCGTAAGCGCAGCGCGCCCATATCGCTGCGGCCGGGAAGCTCGGCTTTGTCGGTGACCTCGCTCCAGGCATAGATGGTGTCGCCGGCAAAGGACGGCGCCACGTGCCGCCCGCCATTGATGGCGGCGAGATGGAAGGCGTTGGCGAGCCCGTTGAAGCTCAAGGCGCGCGCGATGGAGATCACGTGGCCGCCATAGACGATGCGGCGCTTGAAGCGGCCCTGCGACTCGATGTGCTGATTGAAATGCACCCGGGCCGTGTTCTGGAACAGCCGCGTGGCGAGCTGATGCTCAGCCTCCTCGATGGTCTGGCCGTCGACATGATCGATCTTGTCGGCGACTTTGTAGTCGCCCCAGCGCTTGGCCGACCCGGCGAGCGCATAGTCGTAGGCGCCAAGCTTGAGGCTCGGCAGCGCATGGCCGAGCCGCGACGGCTCGACTTCGGCGAGCAGCTCGGGCACATGCGGCTCAGGCGCAGGCGCACTCTCGTCGCGCTTATTCACCATCACCCAGCGCGAGAAGGAGAGCACCGGCTCAGCCCTCTGATTGCGTCCGGTGGAGCGCACATAGACCGTGCCGTTCTTGCGGTTCGAGTTCTCTTTCAGCCCGATGATCTCGGTCGTGGTCGAGAGCGTGTCGCC
>DASUZQ010000248.1:0-2611 GCA_036376815.1 Methyloceanibacter sp.
CCGATGCGCGCCTCACCCTTGCCACAACAAATGGTAAGGTGTTTTACACGTTCCTCTGTTCTGACAGGCGGTCCGGAATTGGTCATGACTGGCGTGAAGTTTCCGCAATACACATTGCGCGAGCGTATTGCCGACGGCTGCATTCACGTGGTCGGCGTTGCCGCGAGTGTGGTGGCGCTCACCGCGCTTCTGATCGTTGGCGTTCAGGCGCAGGCTACGCTGTGGATCGTGAGCCTCTCGATCTACGGCTTGGCTCTCGTCACCATGTTCACCTGCTCGGCCGGCTATAACCTCATCGTCAGGCCGAAGGTGAAGGCGGTGTTTCGCCGCCTCGACCACGCCGCCATCTTCCTCATGATCGCCGGCACCTATACGCCGTTCGCGCTGATGAAGATGGACGCAGGGTGGGGCTACACCCTGCTTGCCGTGGTGTGGACCATGGCGGCCATCGGCATCGCCATCAAGCTGTTCGCCCCGCGCTATCTCGAAGGCGTCACCACCGCGCTTTATCTGGTGCAGGGCTGGGCGGTGATCGTTGCCTGGCATCCTTTGGTGTCGGCCGTGCCGGAGAGGGTTGCGTTCCTGCTCATGCTTGGTGGCGTGCTCTACACCGTCGGCGTGGTGTTCCATCTCTGGGAGCGGCTTCCCTTCCAGAATGCCATCTGGCACGGTTTCGTGCTGGCCGCCGCCAGCGTTCATTACGCCGCGGTGATCGACATCGTCGGCTCCTGAGCGGCCCCGGCGTTCCAAGGCTTCATTTTTCGTGAATCGCGATGGTGGTAGAGTGCCGCCATGAGCGCATTCATGGCAGACGCTGTCGAGCGGCCTTCATCTGAGGCCAAGCGCGCCCTGTTTGCGCGGCTTTCGACACGGTTCGGTAATCGCTTCTCGACCGGCACGGCGCTCCGCGAGCAGCACGCCAACACGCTGACCTGGATCGCGACGCAGCCGCCCGATGCGGTGCTGTTCGCCGAGACCACGCCAGAGGTTGTCGAGGCAGTGAAGCTTTGCGCTGGGGCCCGGGTGCCGATCATCCCGTTCGGCACCGGCACCTCTCTCGAAGGCCACGTCAATGCGCCGTTCGGCGGCGTGTCGATCGACCTTTCGCGCATGAACCGCATTCTCGCCGTGCACGAGGAGGACCTCGACTGCGTGGTCGAGCCCGGCGTCACGCGCAAGGCTCTAAACGATCACCTACGCGACCGCGGTCTTTTCTTCGCCATCGACCCAGGCGCCGATGCGAGCCTCGGCGGCATGGCGGCGACGCGCGCCTCAGGCACCAACGCCGTGCGCTACGGCACCATGCGCGACAACGTCTTGAGCCTTCACGCGGCGTTGGCCGACGGCACGCTGCTCAATACCGGGCAGCGCGCCCGGAAATCGGCAAGCGGTTACGACCTCACCCATCTCCTGATCGGCTCCGAGGGCACGCTTGGCATCATCACCGAGCTTACGCTGAAGCTGCACGGTATCCCCGAGACCATTCTCTCCGCGGTCTGCCCCTTCGCCACCCTCGAAGGCGCCTGCAACGCCACCATCATCGCCATGCAAATGGGACTCCCGCTCGCCCGCATCGAGCTCGCGGACGAGGTGCAGATCAGGGCCTGTAACGCCTATTCGCATCTCATGCTTGCCGAGCAGCCGACGCTGTTTCTCGAGTTTCACGGCAGCGCCACTGCAACGCGCGAGCAGGTCGAAACCTTCGCCGAAATCGCGCGCGACCAAGGGGGAGGGCAGTTCGCCTGGGCCGAGCGCCAGGAGGACCGCAGCAAGCTCTGGCAGGCCCGCCACGACGCCTATTGGGCGGCGCGGGGCTTGCGTCCAGGCGCCGAGGTGGTGACCACAGATGTCTGTGTGCCGATCTCGGCCCTTGCCGCTTGCGTCGGCGAGACACGCGCCGACATCGACCGGACCGGCCTGCTCGCCCCGATCGTCGGCCATGTCGGCGATGGCAATTTCCACGTCATGCCGCTGTTCGATGCCGGCAGCGCCGAGGAGAGGCACGCGGTGCAGGGCTTCCTCGACCGGCTCACCGAGCGCGCCTTGCTCATGCAAGGCACCTGCAGCGGCGAGCACGGCGTGGGCCAAGGCAAGATCCGCTATCTCGCGCAAGAGCACGGCGCCGGCGTTGATGTGATGATTGCCATAAAAAAGGCGCTAGATCCGTTGAATATCCTTAATCCTGGTAAGATGTTTGCATTACCATGACCGAAATTGCGGGCGGACTGGACCGAATAGTCCCTGGCTTTGCCAAACCCCCTCGCGAATGCTCGCGATCGAGCCTAAGGCATAGACTTCCGTGAACTCGTTTCTGCTCGCCTTTACGGCAGTGCTGATTTTGGTGCTGAGCGCGCTCTTCGCGGCGCCGCTCTTCATTGACTGGAACGACTACCGTCCGGTCTTTGAAATCCAGGCGAGCAAGCTGCTTGGGCGCGACGTGAAGGTCGGCGGCAACGTGCATATGGTGCTTCTGCCGGCGCCCGAGCTCCGTTTCGACCAGGTCAAGGTGGCTGACGAGAAAGGGAGCTTCGGCCAGCCCTTGCTCGAGGCAAAGTCGATCGAGGCCTGGCTCAATATCGGGGCCCTGCTGCGCGGCGCCATAGAGGCGCGC
>DASUZQ010000249.1:0-12452 GCA_036376815.1 Methyloceanibacter sp.
ACGCAGACCAACGCGGCAAGACCGACAGCCGCGATTTTCGCAAACCTTCTCAAGCCACTCGGTCTGTCCCCTCCCCACTTGCGGGGGAGGGCAGGGAGGGGGGTGAGCGCCGCTTCGGAGTCAGAGGATTGACCCCCCTCCGATCCGGCGACGCCGGATCGTGCTCCCCCGCAAGGGGGGAGCGGGGAGCTTGCCGCGCGATCGGAGCTTCGCTGGTTCATTTGGTGCCCTGCACGCCGACCTTGCCGGTGCCGGTGCGGCCGAAGCGGTCGGGACGGTACATGTCTTCGACCCCAGCCTGCGGCAGCACATAGTCTCCCGGCGATACCGCACGCACCACGTAGGCCACGGTGAACACCGCTGGATCGCCGTTGGTGCGGTCGAAGGCCGCGGTGAAGCGGTCGTCGCGGAATTCGGTATGCACCGGCGTGCCGGCATTCTCGATCCAGTCGAGCGTGCCGGTGTCGCCCGAGGAGACAAGCCGCGGATTGTCGATCTCGAAGCCTGCCGGCAGATAGTCGATCAGCGCCACGCGCGCGAATTGCGGTTGCGCGTCGGTGATCTTGAGCACCACCACGAAGCGCTGGTTCTGCTTGGCGTGGGTGACGTCGGCGTCCTCGCCGTCGAGCGTGTGGAAGCTCCGCTCGAGCTTGAAGCCGTGATCGGCGGCAGGCTCCGGCGTCGTCGGCGCGCCGCTGACCGTGACCACGGTGTCGACCGCGGTGTCGCCGGTATTGGTGATGGTGACGTCGCTCGACTCGATATCGGCTTGATCGTAGGTGGCGTAATAAGGCCCGACCTGCTGGGCCTGTTCGACATTGAGGCTGACATTCTGCTTGCCGAGCGCACGCGCGGCGAGCACGAGCCAGGCATCCTCTTGCGTCGACGTCCGCTGCACGAGATTGCGGGCCGCGTCCACCCGCTCGGTGGCATTGACGAGGATCGGCTTTGCCGCATCGCCTTCCGCCGCAAGCGTCACCAGCACGGCGGCGTCGCGGAGCGGCGAGCCGTAGTCGGTGCGGCCGATCTCAATCTTCGGCTCCTTGCCGAGCGAGTTGAGCGCGATGTCGAACACCTTCTCGGCGCGGATACGGTCGCCGAGCATGGCGAGCGCGGCGCCAATCTCGGCCTTCGCCGTCGCGGTCTTGAGGTCGTTGATCTTGGCATCGGCGAGGTAGCGGACATCGCCGACCGGGGCCACCCCGTTCCGCGCCAGCACATAGAGGGCATAGGCAAGCGCGAGCCCTCCGTCGGTGGCAGGCTCCGGCGCCGTGCTCACATAATTGCGCAAGCGGTCGATGGCGAGCTTGAAGGCCTCGTCCGGGACCGAGAAGCCTCTGGCGCGAGCGCGGGTGAGAAAGTCCGTCACATAGGCGTCGAGCCACGGGTCGTCGCCTCCAGCCGACCAAAGCCCGAAGGCGCCTTCAGACCCCTGCCGGGAAAGCACGGTCTCGATCGCGTCGGCGATGCGCTTGTCGAGCCCGGTGTCGACCGCAAGATGCAGATTGACCGAGAGCTCATTCGCATAGAGCAGCGGCAGGGCGCGGCTCACGATCTGCTCGGTGCAGCCGAGCGGATAGCGGTCAAGCGCCTGCAATAGGCTCGCCACGTCGAGCGCCGCAGACGGCGTGACCGAAAGCGCAAGCTTGCCGGTTCCCGGAACGAGGTCGGCGAACAGCTCGCGATTGAGGGTGAGCGTCTGTCTCGGCTCGAGCGGCTTCACCGTGCGCCGCGCCAGGATTTGCGTCGGGGGATGGACCTCTAGCGCGTATTGGCGCTCGGCCGCGAAGTCTCCGGGGCCGGTGACGTTCACCGTCACGGTGCCGATGCCCACGCCCTTGGCCTCTACAGGGAGGCTCATGGCGCCACGCTTCTTGGCATCGAGCGCGAGGGTCTTGGTGGCGTTGGAAAGGTTGAACGGCCCGTCGCCGCTCACCGCGACCTGGTAGTTGCCGCTCTCGCCTTCGACATTGTCGAGGTCGAGCCTGATCGTGCTCTTGTCGCCCAAGAGCAAAAAGCGCGGCAGCGTGGCGGTGACCACCACCGGATCGCGCACGATCACATCCCTCGAGGCGTGACCGACTTTGTCCTTGCTCCAGGCCACGGCCATCACCCTGACGGTGCCGGCAAACGCCGGAATGTCGAAGCTCGTCTCGGCGGTGCCGTCGGGGCCGACGGTGACCATGCCGGAGAAGAGCGCGAGCGGGGCTTGCGTCGGCGGGCTGCCTTGCAGCTCGCCGGCGCCGCTGTCGCCGCCGGTGCGGATCTGCCCCTTGGTGCCCTGCATGCCGTCGATCAGCTGGCCGTAAAGGTCTCGAACCTCGGCCGACAATTTGCGCTGGCCGAGGAAATAATCCTCGGGCGCAGGCGCCTTGTAGTTGGTGAGGTTGAGGATGCCGACATCCACCGCCGATACCACGACGCGCGCCTCATCGCCCGGGGTGAGCCCGGCAAGCTTGATCGGCACGCGGAGCGTGGTCTCCGGCCTGATGCGGTCCGGCAGATCCATGGAGACGCGGAGCGTATGCGCCGCCTTGTCGATGGCGAACCAGGCAACGCCGATGGCGCGGCCTGGCATGCGCTTCGCGTCAACGTCGAGCGGACGCCGCAAAGTGGCCAGAACATATGCGCCGGTGCCCCAATCGGCACCAACGGTAAGCGGCAGCTTGGCAGTGCCGGGCTCGACATGCGCCGTGGTGGTGGAGAGGAGCTTGTCGCCGATCACGGCGAGGGTCACTTCGCCGGCGGTGCGCGCGGTGACCGCGACGGTCATGCTGTCGCCTGGGCGATATTCAGGCTTGTCGAGGGCGATCTCGAGGAGATCGGGCGTGTCGGCGCTCGCTTCAGCGTACCAGCCTGAATCGAAGCCGAAGGTGGTCTCAGGCCCTTGCGGGTCGGCCGTCGTCAGCTCGAGTCGGTAGCGGCCCCAGGTCACCGGGACGGCGATGCGGCCCGGCTTGTCCGTTGACACGTCAATGGTGCCGTCGGCGATGCGGCGCGTCACCTTGACCGGCTCGTACTGCCAATAGCCTTCGTTGCGATACCACTGATATTTGGAATCGACGCGCAACAGCTGCCAGTGAAGCCCGGTCTTGGCCATGGCCTTGCCGTCGGGCGCGACCATGACCACGTCGAAGCTTGCCGTGTCTGAATCCCCGAGCGCCTTGCCGGTGAACAGCGGCTTTACCCCGATCATGGGCGCCGACGGCGTGATGGGCAGCGTGAGCTTCCGTTCGACGGCACGGCCGCCGGCTTCCGCCATGCGCACCACGATCTCGGCCTGCAGCGGCCGTGTCGACGCGGGCACCTTGTCGAGCGTTGCGGTGAAGCTCGCTTTGCCGGCGCTGTTGGTCTCGGGCAAGTCGGCGAGCGGAATGGTGTCGGACTCATCGTCCTGGTCTGCGTCGCTGTCGTCGTCGAGGCCGAACACGTAGCCGGCAAAGCCCGGCAGCTCGGTCACCTTGGCGATGTTGATCTCGCCGTCGAGCGTGAGGCCTGAGGCAGGCGCGCCATAGAGGAAGCGCCCGTCCACATCGATCTTGGCGGGCGAGGCCGTCGAGATGGTTGCGGCGGTCGTCGTCAGGTCGAATTCGAGCCGATCCGGCACATAGTCCTCGACCAGGAAGGTCGCCTCACCGATGGCCGGCTGCTTGGGATCGGTGAAGGCAGCGACCCGCCAAGTCCCGGTCGGCGCCGAGGAGATGATCGGCACGTCGAGGACACGGCCGCCGATGCCCTGGTCCGGCACCACGTTGCGGCGATACTCGACGCCGTCAGAGCGGGTGACCACGAGTGTGAGCGGCACACCAGGGACGGCGACGCTCGCGGGCGTGCGCAGCAACGCCGTGACATGCACGGTCTCGCCGGTGCGATAGACGCCGCGCTCGGTGAACACATAAGCATCGAGGCCGGCCGGAGCGTCACGCCCGGCGACGCCTCGGTCGGTGAGGTCGAAGGGCGAGGACTTGAGGCTCAGGAAGGCGTAGTCGCCGGAGGCGAGCGAAGCGACGAGGAGCGCCGGCGCCAATCCGCCTTCGCCCCGCGACAACCCAGGCTCGAAGGCGACGCGGCCGTTCGCATCGGTGGTCTTGGTGGCGAGCACCTCGTTGTTGCGCGCGATCAGGCGAAGCTCGACGCCCGCGGCAGGCGCGGTCGTTGCAAGCGAATTGACGAAGGCATGCACGCCGTCAGCCCCTGAATAAGCGGTGAGGCCGAGGTCAGAAACGATGAACCATTGGGTGGCGCGCTCGGCATATTCCTCGGTGAGCGCATTGGCGGGCACGGCGGCGAGCACATAGACGCCGGGTTTAAGCGCAGGCACGGCCTCGTTGACCGGAAAGTTGGTGGTGATCTCCTGGTTCAGCTCTTTCTCGACCTTCATCTCGCCGGTCCACACCTGCTCGCCCTTCTGCTCGGCGATGTCGTTCAGCGTGTAGCCGTAGAGATTGCGTTCGAAGTCTTCGCCGAGCACTGAGTCGATCAGGTTGCGGTCGCCAATCTGATAGATCGTCACCTTGATCGTGTCGGTGTTGACGCTGACCAGAGGAATGCCCTGCTGTCCGGTCTTGGGCAGCACGTAAGCCTTGCCGGCAAGCCGAACGAAGGGACTGCGGTCGCGCACATAGATGTTGAAGTCGGCGGTCTTGAGCAGGTCTTCGCCGACCGTGGAGGGCAGGCCCTCGCGCAAGCTGATCGAATAGCTCTCGCCGTGCTTCAGACCCTCGACGCAGATCTGCTGGTCGTCGACGGAGAGCGCAGGCTTGTCTTGGCCTGCCACGGCAACGTATGGCGAGAAGTCGGTGCGCTTAGGCAGGCTCTCGGTGAACTGGAAGCAGGCGCGCGGTGAAGCGGCATCCGAATCGACACTGTTGTTGGAAACGCGGAAGCCGTATTTCTCGCGCAAGGAGTTGTACGTGGTCCTGAGCTCCGGCGTCTCGTCAAGTTTGAGCGCAAGAGCAAGCGCGTTCAGCGCCGGCCGCCACTCGCTGCGCTTGCCGTAGGCGGTCGCAAGCATGACGAGGGAATCAGCTTCTTCCGAAGCGGTGCCCGCGCGCTGATAGGCAATATAGGACGCGGTCGTCGCCCGCTCGTAGCGGGTAGTGCCGTCATCCTCGTCGGTGGTTGGAATCTTGATCCAGAGATCGGCGAGCCGGCGCCAGGCCGCCGCGTCATTCGGCGCGACGCTGACGATCTGCACATAGATGTCGGCGGCGCTCTCTAGATCGCCCTTTCGCAGCGCCGCGTCGGCGTCCTTCCGGAGCGTGATGACCGGCTTCTCGACGGTGCCGGCTTCATCCTTGAGGTCTGCCTCGAGCTTGATCGCATCGTCGTCGAGGGCTGCGTCTTGGAAGGTTTTTTCGGCGGATTGGACGGGGTTGAGGGGGGCGGCGGCAAATACGAACAGCGCGGCGAAAAGGCCAGCGCGAAGCCATGCAGGCATTTTACTCCTCCCGAGCCCGCCCTCGGCGCGGCGGGACGAGCCAATAATGTAGTGGCGCTTTGTGACGGAAGCGAGAGGGCCGAGAGATCAGTCGGCAAGAGGGGGCAATTCCGGCCAGCCATAGGCCGAAGCGGCGCGCTTGATCAGGGCTTCGGCGAGCTTTGAGCCATTGTCGGAGTTGGTCATCACCACCATTCCCTGGCCGCTCGCCGGGTAAAGGATCAGATAACCCTGATAGCCGATATTTTGGCCGCGTTTCATGAGCACGAGGGAGGCGCCGTCGCCGGCAATTGCGGCACCTAGGCCGTAAGGCCCGCCATTCTGAGGTGTCAGCATCTCCTCCAGCGGCTGGCGGCGAAGGAAGATCGAGGAGAGGCCCTGCCAGACATCGGCAAGCTCTACCAGGAGCTTGGCGACGTCGGTCGGCGTCGACCACAGCCCCGCTGCGGCGTGCTCAGGAAAGACATGCCACCTTCCGGGCAATTCCGTGCCGTCGCCGAAATGGCCGCTCGCGGCTTTTGCCGCGAGCACCGCGCCCGGCGGCTGGTCGAAGCTGCTCGCGGTCATGCCCATCGGGCCGAGCACGAGGTCTTGCATGAGGTGCGGGAAGGGCTTTCCCGTCGCGTCCTGCATCAGAGCTTCGGCGATCTCATAGCCTCCGCCTGAATAGTGATAGGCGCTGCCGGGAACCGCGATCACCGTGACCGGCGGCGAGTTTGCCGGCGGGGAGCCGTCGAGAATTTGCGGCAGCGTGGGAAGCGGTGCCCCGGCCTCGTAGCCGAGGAAGCCGGGCACGCCGATGCCGCCCGTCATGCTGAGCAGCCCCCGCAAGGTGACCTTGTGGGTCGCGTCGAGTGCGTTGCTCGGCACGCGCCAAGAGGTGAGCTTGTCGTTCACGTCCTGATCGAGATCGAGCGTTCCGTCTTCGACGAGGCGCATGGCACCCACAGCGGCGACGAATTTCGACAGCGATGCCGCCTGATAGACAGTGTCAGGCGTCGCGCCCTTACCATAGGCGTTGGCAAAGGCGATGCGTCCCTCATCGATCAGCGCGACGCTGGCGGAGGGAATGTTGAGCAGCTTGAGAGCTTCATCGAGGCTAACGTGCCGTTCCTCGCCTTGCACAGTGATGACGAGGTCGCTCTCGATCGCGCCAGGCTCAGCCGCCTGCGCCGCGCTCGATCCAAGCGAAAGAATTGCGGTGAAGAGTAAGCTCAGAAGCGGGGCTCGTCTCTTCATCCTCATCCTCACGCCCCCGTTCAAGCCACCTCACGCGGCGCGCCGGCTCTCGCGGGCGAGTGCCGCGATCTCATCGCGCACCCAGTTGTGGCATTCGTCGCGATCGTAGCTCGAATGCCAGAGGAGGCGCACCGGGAAGGAGACGGGATCGATCGGCAGCTTCACGCGGGCAAGCGAAAACTGCTTCTCCAGGATCGACGCGAGCGAGGCTGGAAGCGTGAGCAGCGCATCGCTGTTGAGCGTGAGCAACAGCCCGGCAAGCACCGATGGAACCTGCGCCGAGATGAAGCAGGTGAGCCTCTGCTTGGCGAGCTCGCGGTCGAGTAGCTCGATCGTTGGAAGCGCGCTCACCGCGATGTGGTCGCTGGCGGCGAAGGAGCGAGCATCAGATTTCCGCTCGCTCATGGGGTGACCTGAACGGGCGACGCATGCAAGCCGGTCGTCATAGAGCTTGAGCACGCGGATGTCGGGCGCCGGCAGCTCCATCGCCTCGATGTCGATGGCGAAATGGCAACGCCCCTGGCGGAGCGCTTCGATGGTCTCCTCACCCTGGCCGGGCATCCAGCCGACGCGCACCGACGGCGCCAAGGCCTCCAGCCGGCGCCGGAGCGGCTGCACCAGAATCAGATCGCCGACTTCGCTCGCGGTCATGGCGAAGTCGCGCTCGGCGTCGCGTGGATCGAAGGGCTTGGCCGGACGGAGCAGGCTCTCCATGCCGGCGAGAATGACGTGCACGGTGGGAGCAAGCTCCTGAGCCTTCGCCGTCGGCACGAGGCGCTGGCCGGCGCGCACGAACAGCTCGTCGGCGAAGATTTCGCGAAGCTTGGCAAGGGCATGGCTGATGGCGGACGCGCTTCGCCCCAGCCGTTCCGCGGCCCGCGTGACGCTCGCATCCACGAGCAGCGCGTCGAGGATGACTAGGAGATTGGCGTCGACTTCTTTCAGATGCATGATTTGAAATAATTCTGCTGAAAAGATTTCACTACGTGCATGTTAGCCCGTGAGCTAGGTTTTTTGCAAGGATTCCGGCTCTCCGGCGGGGACCCTGAGGCGCAATCGGCGACCCCCGGATGCGCTTCCTCATTCTCAACCTTTGCGACGGTCCGCGGGCTTAAGACCAAAGACCGTCGCACCCTTGTTGCAAAGGTCATTGGGCTTCTTCCCGCATCGATTGGGATAGGAGCTCGGCGGCCAAGGTGCTTACGTCGAGGGATGCACATGATGCGGATCGCTTCGCTTGCCAGGCCGGTTGCTCTCGTTGCGCTCGGCATTTGCCTTGGACTACCGCCGGCAGCCGCAGATGAGCCCAGCGCCAAGGACGTGCTCAAGACCTACGCCGACATCGCCGCGGCCGGCTATGCCGACTCTCTCGCCACGGCGAGGACGTTGCAGCTCGCAGTCAACCAGCTTCTCGCCAACCCGACCGATCAGAACATGCTCGCCGCTCGCGCCGCCTGGGTCGCCGCGCGCATCCCTTACATGCAGACCGAGGCCTTCCGCTTCGGCAATAAGATCGTCGACGATTGGGAGGGCAAGGTGAATTCCTGGCCGCTCGACGAGGGCCTGATCGACTACGTGTCAGGCTCCTACGGCACCGATTCTCCCGAGAACGAGCTTTACGCCGCAGACGTCATCGCCAACACCTCGCTGACCATCGGCGGCAAGAAGCTGAACACGTCGAAGATCACCAAGGAGCTGCTCGCCGATACGCTGCAGGAGGCTGGCGGCGTCGAAGCCAATGTCGCCACCGGCTACCACGCCGTCGAGTTTCTGCTCTGGGGCCAGGATCTGAACGGCACCGGCCCAGGCAACGGCAATCGCCCGGCGAGCGATTACAACACCAAGAAATGCACTGGCGGCCATTGCGACCGCCGCGCGCAATATCTCCACGCCGCCACCGACCTGTTGGTCGACGACCTTGCCTGGATGGCGGCGCAATGGGCCCCCGGCGGCGAAGCGCGCAAGACCATCGAGGACGGCTCCGCCGAGGCCGGCCTCACCGCCATCCTTACTGGGCTCGGCAGTCTCTCTTATGGAGAGCTTGCCGGCGAGCGCATGAAGCTCGGGCTGATGATCCACGACCCCGAGGAGGAGCATGACTGCTTCTCCGACAACACTTTCGCCTCGCACTATTTCGACGCGCTCGGCATCCGCAACGTCTATGTCGGCCGCTATCGCCGGGTGGACGGCTCGGTGGTGCAGGGCCCGAGCGTGTCGGACCTGATCAAGGCGAAGTCGCCTGAGGTCGATAACGCGGTGAGGGCCAAGATCGAGCTCACCATGGACGCCATGGGTGAGCTCTACCGCCGCGGCGTCATGGTCGAGTCCTACGACCAGATGATCGACGAGGGGAATGAGGTGGGCAACGCGACCGTGCAAAAGGTCGTGGACAGCCTGCTCAACCAGACGAAGGAGATCGAGCGCGCCGTCGCCACTCTTGATCTGAAGTCCATCAAGTTCGAAGGCTCGGACAGCCTGGACGATCCGAACAAGGTGAAGGAGGAGAACAAGTCCGCCGGCGTCGCGGCGCCGGCCAACGCGCAGTAGGTCGGAAGACCTATTGCCGGTGCAAAGCAGGTATGATGTTATAACATAACACAAGCTCCAAGGGGCCTGGCCATCAAGAAGCCCCCGAGCGGAACGAACTGACGTGAGACTGAAAGCCAGTTGGGGGCTGAAACTATGAAGAGACCAGAGATCCGGCCATTGCTGCTGGCGACCCGAAGTCTGCGGGCCATCGCACTTGGCGGTACGCTTGCCGCCGGCCTCGCGGCAATGCCAAGCGTGGCACGGGCGGATTGCGACGTTCCGGACAACGGCATCCCCGAAGAGAGCCTACTGTCGAAGCTCGGGCCGGCCTGGGTGAGCCTCGGCGGCCTGCGCCCGGCGCTCGCCAAAGGCGGCATCGGCGTCAGCGCCACCTATTACGGTGAAGCCTTCGCCAACAGCGGCGGTTTCAAGCAGGGCGGCAAATATCACGGCGTGCTCGACGTCGCCATCGACGCCGACCTGCACAAGCTCGGTTTCTGGAAAGGTCTTTGCTTCCATACCAACGGTTTCCAGATCCACGGCCAGAGCATCACCGCCTCCAACATCGGCAGCCTGATGCCGGTGAGCAGCCTCGAGGCCACGCCCAATACCCGTCTGTTCGAGCTGTGGCTCGAGCAGCATATGTTCGGCGACAAGCTCGCGGTGAAAGTTGGTCAGCTCGCCGCCGATACGGAATTCATCCTGTCCGAGGGCGGCGGGTTCTTCTTGAACGGCACTTGGGGCTGGCCGTCGATCACCGCCGCAGACTTGCCGAGCGGCGGTCCGGCCTATCCGCTCGCCACGCCCGGCGTTCGCGTCGCCGTCACGCCAAGCGACAAGTTCCAGCTTCTGGTCGGTCTCTATAACGGCGACCCTGCTCCGCCATGCGGCAGCGACGATCCGCAGGTGTGCAACAGCAACGGCCTCGATTTCGAGCTCGACGATCCGCCGCTGCTCATGGTCGAGGGCGCCTACAAGTACAATCAGGACCGGCTCGCCGGCACCGTCAAGCTCGGCGGCTGGAACCATTTCGGCGATTTCGAGCATCAGCGCTTCTCTGCCGGCGGCAATCTCATCGCCGTGACCGGACTTCCCGGCAGACCCCTGGACAACGATTGGGGCTTCTACGGCATCATCGACCAGCTCATCTGGCGGCTGCCTGGAAGCGAGGATGCGAAGGGCGTCGCCCTGTTCGGCCGCGTCATCGGTGCTCCGTCCGACCGCAACCTCATCGACTTCTACGCCGATGGCGGCATTACCTTCTCAGGCATGATCCGCAGCCGGCCCGACGACGGCTTCGCCATTGGCTTCGCCTATACGGGCATTTCCGATCAGGTGCACGGCTTCGACATGGACTCAGGGGCTCCGGTGGCGCGCAATTACGAGGCGCTGCTTGAGATCTGCTACACCATGCAGCTTGCCACGGGCTGGACCTTGCAGCCTGACTTCCAGTACATCTGGCAGCCCGGCGGCAATGTGCCTGACGAAGACGGCAGGGCCGTGGAAAATGCGGCCGTGTTTGGGGCACGTTCGACCATGAGTTTTTGACGAGGTCAGGTTCTGACGTAGGCCGATTGCACCAAAACCGTTCCAAGTCCCGCTGTCGCGTTGTCCCAGCACT
Source organism: Methyloceanibacter sp. (assembly GCA_036376815.1). GTDB lineage: Bacteria > Pseudomonadota > Alphaproteobacteria > Rhizobiales > Methyloligellaceae > Methyloceanibacter. The sequence goes on from DASUZQ010000249.1 coordinate 10,830, forward strand.
GTGCCGAGCATCGCCGAAGCCAACTCTGTCGCGTAAGCGCTCGCTTGCCGCGCTGATTGCGTTTGGCGCGAGCCTGCCGCTGGTCCTTGGCGCCTGGGAGAGCCATGGCACGGGTGCAGATGCGAGCGTTCCCGGACTAACGGCGCCGGCCACCGATTTCTCCAAGATCGAGGAGGGCGAGGACAAGCCCGGCGGCGGCGCCACCTCGAAGGCGAGCGTGACCACCGCCAACGCCTTCTCCGCCTCCTCCGGCAACATGGACTTCAAGCGCGAGCTCGACTTCAAGATCGGCAACGCCATCTTCCGCAAGAACTGGGTGTCGGCGCCGGCTTCGACCGATGCCTCCGACGGGCTCGGGCCGCTGTTCAATTCACGCGCCTGTCAGAACTGCCACCTGAAAGACGGGCGCGGGCACCCGCCCTTGACCAAGGGCATCCCCGACGACAGCCACTCGATGCTCATGCGTCTTTCGGTCCCACCCAAGACCGACGAGGAAAAGGCGAAGCTCGCTTCCCATCGGCTGAACTCGATCCCCGAGCCTACCTATGGCGGGCAGCTTCAGGACCTCTCCATCCAGGGTCACAAGGCCGAAGGCCAGATCAAGATCGACTACAAGGAGAAACCCGTGAAGCTTGCCGGCGGCGAGACGGTGCATCTCAGGGTGCCTGGCTACAGCATCGTCGATCTCGGCTACGGGCCGCTCGCCCCCGGCACCATGATGAGCCCGCGCGTGGCCCCGCCGATGATCGGGCTCGGGCTGCTCGAAGCCGTGCCCGAGGAGCAGATCCTCGCCAATGCCGATCCCGACGATGCAAATCAGGACGGCATCTCGGGCAAGCCCAACCAGGTCTGGTCGCGCGAGAACAACAAGGTGATGCTCGGCCGCTTCGGCTGGAAGGCGGGCGTGCCCAGCATCAACCAGCAGGCGGGGGAAGCCGCCAACGGCGATATCGGCCTTTCCACCACGATGATCCGTTCAGCCTCCGGCGACTGCACCGAAAGCGAGAAGGATTGCCTCGATGCGCCGAATGGCAACTCGCCGCAATATCAGGACGTCGAGCTCGGCGACGATCTTTTCAAGCTCGTCGCGTTCTATTCCCACAACCTTGCCGTCCCGCCGCGGCGCGATACCGCAGACCCCAAGGTGCTGAAGGGCAAGGAGCTGTTCTATTCGATCGGCTGCGCCAGCTGCCATAAGCCGAAATTTGTGACCGGCGAAGCGCCGGGCGAGCCGCATCTCTCGCACCAGCTGATCTGGCCTTACACCGATCTTCTGCTGCACGACATGGGCGAGGGGCTCGCCGATCATCGCCCCGACGGCGAGGCGTCGGGCAGCGAATGGCGCACGGCGCCGCTCTGGGGCATCGGGCTCACCGAGACCGTCAACGGCCATACGCTGTTTCTGCATGACGGGCGCGCCCGCAATCTCACCGAGGCCATTCTCTGGCACGGCGGCGAGGGCCAGGCCTCGCGTGACAAATTCGCCAAGCTCTCCAAAGAGGACCGGGAGCGCCTGATCGCTTTCGTGAGTTCGCTGTGACCAGCTTCGCTGGAAATCCCCCGCTCCCCTGTGGGGCGAGGGTTGGGGTGAGGGGGGTCCTGAAGAACTCATTTCCTCCCGTC
>DASUZQ010000250.1:0-2073 GCA_036376815.1 Methyloceanibacter sp.
GCCGAAGCCCGCGCCGTGCTGCGCGAGAAATTCCTTGCCGCCGACGTCGGCATCACCGGCGCCAACCTGCTTATCGCCGAGACTGGATCCTCGGTGATCGTCACCAATGAGGGGAACGGCGACCTCACCGGGACTCTGCCAAAGGTGCATATCGTCATCGCTACGATCGAGAAGCTGGTGCCGACGATCGAGGACGCCTGCACCGTGCTCAGGCTGCTTGCCCGCTCGGGCACAGGCCAGGAGATCACCACCTACACCACCTTCGCCACCGGCCCTGCCGGCGACGGCGACCCCGACGGCCCGCGCCAATACCATGTCGTCCTGCTCGACAACGGGCGGAGCGAAATGCTCGGCGGCGACTTCCGCGCCATGCTCCGCTGTATCCGCTGCGGCGCCTGTCTCAATCACTGCCCGGTCTATGGCACGATCGGCGGCCATGCCTATGGCTCGCTCTATCCGGGCCCCATGGGTGCGGTGCTGACGCCTGCGCTTTACGGCATCGACCATGCACGCGACCTGCCCAATGCCTCGAGCTTCTGCGGGCGCTGCGAGGAAGTCTGCCCCATGGCGATCCCGTTGCCCTCGATGATGCGCAAATGGCGGGAGCGCGATTTCGAGCACGGCGATCCGCCGTGGAGGGAGCGCCTGGTGCTCAGGCTGTGGGCGTTCGCGGCGAAGCGCCCACGCCTCTATCACGCGCTTTCAGGCACGATCGCGCCGTTGCTCGCTCGACTCGCCGGGGACCGCGGCCGCTTCAGTTCCTTGCCCTTCGCTGGTGCCTGGACGGACACGCGCGATCTTCCGGCGCCGCAAGGCAAGACGTTTCATGAGCTTTACCGTGAGACGCAGAGGAGCGAGGCGCCGTGACCCCGGCCAACCAAGCCCGCGCTTTGGTTCTGTCGCGCATCCGCGCGGCGCTCGGCGTCACGGGCAAGGACAGGAAGCGCGAGGACGCGGTGGAAGACCGCTTGCGCAATCCTCCGCGCGGCACGATCCCGGCCCGGGCGCGCGCCGACCACGAAGCTCTGATCGACCTCATGACCGCAATGCTCGGAAGCCAAGGCGTCGAGGTCACGCGGGCAAACACGCCGGAGGAGGCCGTGCGCGCGATTGCCGATGATCTCGGCACCCATGATCTTCCCTCGATCCTTCCCGTGGGAAACGATCCGGTGCTCGCGGCCCTTCCCTGGGATACTGCGCCAACTTTGCAGCGGCGAATCGGCCGCGCCTTGCCTCATGATCGCGCCGCGTTATCGCGCGCCGTCACCGCCGCGGCGGAAACCGGCACCTTGGTCCTCGTCTCAGGGGCCGACAATCCGACGACGCTCGCCTTCCTGCCAGAGACTCATTTCATTCTCGTTCGCGCCGGCGATGTGGTCGGCTCTTACGAAGAGGCGTTCGATCGCTTGCGGGCGATCTATGGCGAGGGCAATTTGCCGCGCAGCGTCAATTTGATCAGCGGTCCGTCGCGCACCGCCGATATCGAGCAGACCATCGTGCGCGGCGCGCACGGGCCGAAACGGCTGCATGTGGTGATCCTCGGCTAGGGAATCAGCATATGCTTGCTGCTTCCAAGGCGCTGGGTATGTTCAGGAAGTACATAGTCATGTCCTTCAGGCGGCGGGCGCTAGAGCACGGCCCAATGGATGGTTTGCACCTGTACTGCCTGACCCGCAGGAGAGCCTTTGTGATTTTTTCTGCCTACTACGACGAGAGCGGCACTCATGCAGACTCTCCCGTGACCGTCTTGGCCGGACTAATAGGCCCCGTTGACGATTGGGTTCCGTTTGAACGCGATTGGCGGATGGTGCTCAAGAAGCATAACCTCACGCATGTGAGGGGTAAGCATCTCTATCACAGGCAAAAGCAGCACAAGGGGTGGCCCGATAAGCAGGTCACACTCCTCTGGGCAGATATCCTTTACGCCCTCCAAGAGCGAAAAGGTTTCGTGATCACCCAAACCGTCCTCAACAATCGGGAATATTTAAGCAGCTATGTGCGGGACGGATCCATTGGCAAGGAGCGACTCGATACCAAGTACGCTCTGTGCCTAAGGGCTTGCCTGAACTTCCA
>DASUZQ010000251.1:0-2089 GCA_036376815.1 Methyloceanibacter sp.
CCCGCTTAGCGGTGGACGGCGGAAGCGCTTCCTTGCTTTCGCCTTGCTCGATCCTACACCATGGGGCGAAGCGACGCATGCCGCCGGAGCGCCTGGTTTGCACAGCGAAAACTACGCAAATGCGCTTCTTGCCTGGTACGACCGCGACCGGCGGATCCTGCCCTGGCGCGCCGCGCCCGGCGTGGCGCAAGACCCCTACCGGGTATGGCTCAGCGAGGTCATGCTGCAGCAGACCACGGTCAAGGCCGTGCTGCCGCGCTACGCCAACTTTCTGAGCCGTTGGCCTGATGTGGGGGCGCTAGCAGCAGCCGAGCTTGGTGAGGTTCTCGCGGCCTGGGCCGGGCTTGGCTATTACGCCCGTGCCCGCAACCTTCATGCTTGTGCCCGCGAGGTGGTGGTGCGCTATGGCGGCAGCTTCCCTGAGACCGAAGCCGAGCTCCGCACCCTTCCAGGCATCGGCGACTATACCGCGGCGGCGATCGCTTCCATTGCCTTCGGCGCGCAAGCGACGCCCATCGACGGGAATATCGAGCGCGTGATTGCTAGGGCTTTCGCGGTCACCACGCCCTTGCCTGCGGCGAAGACTGAGATCAGAGCGCTTGCCGTGGCGCTGACGCCGGCGGAGCGGGCAGGCGATTTTGCACAAGCGATGATGGATTTGGGCGCGACGCTGTGTAGCCCGAAGCGACCCGCTTGCGGCCTCTGCCCTCTCGTCTCAGGCTGCAAGGCTCATGCCCAAGGCTTGACCGAATTCCTGCCCTATCGCGAGGAGAAAGCGGAGCGGCCGACACGGCGCGGCCATGCCTTCGTGGTGCTGCGTAACGACGGTGCAGTGCTTTTACGCGAACGGCCTTTGAAGGGCCTGCTCGGCGGCATGCTGGAGACGCCGTCCTCGCCTTGGACCGAGGGCGCTTGGCACGAGCTCGACCTTGATCACGCGCCGCTCAGAGCCGAGTGGCGCGAGGTGCCGGGCCTCGTCGAGCACACCTTCACCCACTTCCACTTGGAGCTTGCTGTCTACCTGGCTGAGGTCTCGACCGATGCGAAGCTCGCCGAGTCCGCGGAGCCAGAGCGTTGCCGCTGGGTCCACATACGCGATCTGCACGCCGCGGCGCTGCCGAGCGTGATGCGGAAAGTGCTCGGCCACGCCTTGGAGGCTAAGCCTCTGGCTCGAGTTGCCGCCGCGCCACCTCGCGCAAGGCGTCGATCGGCTTGAGCGTGCCGTTCGCGTCATAGTGCCAGAAGGTCCAGCCGTTGCAGGCCGTCGCCCCTTGCACATGCGCGCCGATCTTATGGATCGAGCCTTGCGCGCCGGCAGAGGCGATGCTGCCGTCCGCGCGCACCTCAGCCTCATGGCGGGCGCGCGCGTCGTAGAGCACGGTGCCTGGCGAGATCAGCCCGATCTCGACCAGGGCTCCGAAGGGAATACGTGCCTCGGCCCGCTTGCCGCGAACGCTCTCGACCGAGGCTGCTTTGAACGGCGTCACGGCTTCGAGCCGCGCCCGTGCTGCTTCGGCGTAAGCCGCTTCGCGCTCGATGCCGATAAATTTGCGGCCTAGGCGCTTGGCCACTGCAGCCGTGGTGCCCGAGCCGAGGAACGGATCGAGGATGACATCGCCCCTGTTGCTCGACGCGAGAATGATGCGGTGGAGCAGCGCCTCCGGCTTCTGCGTCGGATGGGTCTTGCGGCCGCCGTCCTGCTTCAAACGCTCTGGGCCAGAGCAGATCGGGAACAGCCAGTCCGAGCGCATCTGCAGCTCGTCGTTCAGCGCCTTCATCGCCTCGTAGTTGAAGGTGTAGCGGGCCTTGGGCCCCATCGACACCCAGACCAGCGTCTCATGCGCATTGGTGAAGCGGCGGCCTCTGAAATTCGGCATGGGGTTCGTCTTGCGCCACACCACGTCGTTCAACACCCAGAAGCCGAGGTCCTGCAGGACGGTGCCGACGCGGAAGATATTGTGGTAGCTGCCGATCACCCAGAGCGCGCCTTCGGGCTTCAGCACCCTGCGGCAGGCCCTGAGCCAGGTGCAGGTGAAGTCGTCGTAAGCCGCGAAGCTGCCGAACTTGTCCCAATCGTCATCGACGCCGT
>DASUZQ010000252.1:0-7514 GCA_036376815.1 Methyloceanibacter sp.
GTCGAATGCGCCTGGGGCTGCTTGAGCGTATACGGCGTCGATCATTGCTGCTGTCCTCGGCTTGGCTTAAAGCTGGCCGCCCTCGGGCCTTTCAAGGCTCTATTACCGTCCATTTTGAGCGGATTGGTGAACGAAAGTGCCGCGACTATAGCGGCCCGCATCGGCTTTGCAACGGGGCGAGAGAGCCTTAAACGAAAGGCCCATGAACTTCCAGGAACCAATTGGGGGGCTTGTCGAGCGGATTGCCAGGGCCTTGGAGCGGCTGGCGCCGGCCTCCCCGCGCAAGCCCGACTTCGACAAGGCTGAAGCCTTCATCTGGCAGGCCGAGCCCGAGGCCTTTTTGCCGGTCGTAAACGTCAATCGCGTGCCGCTTTCGCTGCTCAAGGGCATCGACCGCATGCGCGACGTGCTCTACGACAACACCGTCCGCTTCGCGCGCGGCCTTCCTGCCAACAATGCGCTTCTATGGGGCGCCCGCGGCACCGGCAAGAGCTCCCTCGTCAAGGCGGTGCATGCGGCAGTCAGCCGCGAGCCGAAGTCGCAAGCCGGCGCGCTGAAGCTCGTCGAGATCCACCGCGAGGACATCGGCTCGCTACCGCGCTGCCTCGCGCATCTCCGCGACACCAAGGGCAAGCGCTTCATCCTGTTCTGCGACGACCTGTCTTTTGAGGCGCGCGACACCTCCTACAAGTCGCTGAAGGCGGTGCTCGAAGGCGGCATCGAAGGGCGGCCCGAGCACGTGCTGTTCTACGCGACCTCGAACCGGCGGCATCTCATGCCGCGGGAGATGCTGGAGAACGAGCGCTCTACCGCCATCAATCCGTCGGAGGGGGTCGATGAGACCGTGTCGCTGTCAGACCGCTTCGGCCTGTGGATCGGCTTCCACAATTGCAGCCAAGACGACTATCTCGACATGGTGCGGGGCTACGCCGCGCATTATCACTTGCCCATCGCCGACGAAGCACTGACGCGCGAGGCGCTTGCCTGGGCGCTTGGCCGCGGCGCGCGCTCGGGCCGCGTCGCCTTTCAATTCATTCAGGATCTGGCGGGGCGCTTGGGCGTGCGGCTTGACGGCGATTGACGGGAGCTAGTCGGCGTTCGCCGTCGCGTTCGTCATGTACTTGGTCGGGTCGACCGGGCGCGAACCCTTACGCAGCTCGAAATGAAGCTGCGGCTGATTGACCTGACCGGTGCGCCCGGCCTTGGCGATGACCTGGCCGCGGCGCACCTGATCGCCGCGCTTGACCAGGATCTCGTCATTGTGGGCGTAGGCCGACACCCAATTGTTCGAGTGCCGGATGAGCACGAGATTGCCGTAGCCTTTGAGCTCGTCGCCGGCATAGGCGACCACGCCGTTCTCAGCTGCCTTTACCGAGGTGCCGAGCGGAACGGCGACGTTGATGCCATCATTGTGGCCGCCGTCTGGCTTGGTGCCGAACTCCGAGATGATGCGCCCCTGCACCGGCCAGCGGAAGCTGTTGCCGGACATCGGCTCAGGCGCGGGAAGCTGCTGGGTGCTTGCCACTTGCGGGTTCTGGGCACCGATCACCTCATCGGAGCTTGCGACGGCGGGAGTGGGCGCAGCTTGAGCCTTCGGGGCAGGTTGAGATTTTGCTCCCTGCCCGGGCGGCTGGATCGCGGTGGTCTTCACCACGTGGACGTCAGGCGTGGGCGCTGGCTTGCTCTGGTTCGCTGCCACAGCGCGGGGCGCAACCGGGGCCTTGCCGCCTTTCGGCAGGTAGAGCGTCTGCCCGATCCTGAGGCGGGTCGGGTCGAGATTGTTGCGTTCGATCAGCGCCCGCTCGCTCACGCCCACCTTCTGCGCGATGCTCCGCGGCGTGTCGCCTGCTTGCACCTTGTAGATCTCTCCCCCGGCTGCGGGGCCGGTCGCGGCGCGGACCTTGGCGAGGTTCGGCCGCGGCGGCGGCGCCGGCGGCACAAAGGCCGCCCGCTCAGGTTTCAGATTCGCGGTTGGCGGCGAATAGGCCGCGGGGGTCGCTTGGGTATAGGGCTGCGATACCGGCGGCAGGCTCGAGCGGGAATAGGAGCCGTTCGGATAGGCGCTCGGGGTTGCAGGGGCCGAGGCGTAGACCGACTCCGGCGGAATCGGAGGAAGCGAAGCGGTGGTGTTCGGATCGGCGAGCGGCGCCGTCGACTCCGAGCGCGTCAGGCCGAAGGAAGGAAAGTCGAAACGAGAGACACCGGAGCTGCAGCCGCCGAGAAGCGTCAATGCCGACACGGCTGTGGACAATAGAGCGCAACGGCCAACCGCTGACCAAGACACGCGCGCTTGCATACCCCCGTACCCCTCGAACGCATACAGACCGAGAGTCCGAGTTAAGCGCGTGAACGGTAAACAAGCTTTTAATGACGTTCCCGGTCTGAGCGAAAAAGAAGCAGTGGGCGTTACGACCGCTCGTCCGGCTTCACCCTTCCGTGTAGCAGCGGAACGAAGCGAACCGGAAGCAAAGGCCTTTTGGCGATCCCAGTGTCGGTCTTGTCGATCTCGACCAGCGATTGGGTGTCACGGGTCGAGCCGAGTGGGATGATCATGCGGCCGCCTGGCTTCAACTGATCGATCAGGGCCTGCGGGGGCTCAGGCGCCGCCGCGGTCACGATGATGCGGTCATAGGGCGCCTGCGGCGGCCAGCCGATCCAGCCGTCACCGATGATGGTGGTGACATTGGCGATGCCGAGCTTGGCGAAGCGGCGGTCCGCCGCCTTTTGCAGCTCGCGCCAGCGCTCGACGGTGAACACGTGGCGGCAGAGATGCGACAGCACCGCAGCCTGGTAGCCGGAGCCGGTGCCGATCTCGAGCACCATGTGGCTGTCGTCGAGATCGAGCTTCTCGGTCATGAAGCCGACGACGTAAGGCTGCGAGATAGTCTGGCCGCAGTCGATGGGAAGCGCGATGTCCTGATAGGCGTGGTCGGCAAAGGCGGGGTCGACGAACAATTCGCGCGGCACCCGCTCGATGGCGCGGAGCACCCGCGTATCGCGAATGCCGCGGCGCCTGAGCTGCATGATCAGGCCGATCTGGTCCGGCTCACTCGCCATGGCGAGCGATCCCCCATGCGATTCATCAGCGTATGCAGCGATAGTGAACTCCTCTGTCAGCGAGCGAAAGGCCTATTCGCCGAGCGCCGCGGCCAGCGTCTCAAGCGCCTCCTCGTCGGTGAAGTCGAGCTGCAGCGGTGTCACCGAGATGCGGCCGGACTGCACCGCCCAGAGGTCGGTGCCCTTCGGCGGCTTGGCTTTACGGCGCTCGATGCCGACCCAGTAATACGGCTTGCCGCGGGTATCGAGCCGGTCCTCGATGCGAAGCAGGTCCGGGTGACGCTGGCCTTGGCAGGTCACCGCCACACCCTTGACGGCATCGGGCTGGCAGTCCGGGAAATTGACGTTGAGCACCACGCCCTCGGGCCACCCGGCTTTGAGCAGCTTGCCGAGCAGGCCGCCGCCATGACGCATGGGCGTGTCCCAGATCGGCTTGCCGGTCTCGTAGTTGCCGATGGCGAGGCTGAGAGCGATCGACGGCACGCCGAGCAGGCAGCCTTCGATGGCGCCGGCGACGGTGCCGGAGTAGTTCACGTCGTCGGCAAGGTTCTGGCCGCGATTGACGCCCGAGAGCACGAGATCCGGCGGCTTGTCCTTGAGCAGGAAGCGCACGCCCATGATGACGCAGTCGGTCGGCGTGCCCTTTACCGCATAATGCTGCTTGCCGAGGTCGCGCATGCGCAACGGTTCGGCGAGCGTCAGCGAATGCGACGCGCCAGACTGATCGGTCTCGGGCGCCACCACCCACACATCCTTGCTCACCGCGCCGGCGATGTGCTCGAGTACGTCGAGGCCAGGGGCTTCGATGCCGTCATCATTGGTGATCAGGACGCGCATGATCAGGCGGTGCGCTCGATCTTGGCCAGGCCGCCCATGTAAGGCTTGAGGGCTGTGGGGATGCGGATCGAGCCGTCTTCCTCCTGGTAGTTCTCCATCACCGCGATCAGGGCGCGGCCGACGGCGACGCCAGAGCCGTTCAGGGTATGCACGAAGCGGGTCTCCTTGGCGCCTTGCGGCCGGTAGCGCGCATTCATGCGCCGGGCCTGGAAATCGCCGCAGTTCGAGCAGGAGGAGATCTCTCGATACATGCCCTGCCCCGGCAGCCAGACCTCGATGTCGTAGGTCTTCTGCGCGGCGAAGCCCATGTCGCCGGTGGACAGCACCACCACGCGATAGGGAAGCTCGAGTCGCTTCAGAACCTCCTCGGCGCATTTCGTCATGCGCTCGTGCTCTTCCACCGATTGCTCAGGTGTGGTGATGGAGACGAGCTCGACCTTGGAGAATTGATGTTGGCGGATCATGCCGCGTGTGTCTTTGCCCGCGGCGCCGGCCTCGGCGCGGAAGCAGGGCGTGCCGGCAGTCACGCGGATCGGGAGCTTCGCCTCGTCGGTGATGTCCTCGCGCACGAGATTGGTGAGCGGAACTTCGGCGGTGGGGATGAGCCAGTAACCGGGATTTACGCTAATAAGCGTCCGCGCCATCGCCCTAAAATCCTGTCGCGCTGGGGCTTCCCTGGTCTTTTCGAGCTCTTCGAGCTCCGCATCTGTGAGCCGTCGAGTTGCCGAAAATTGATCCTCTTCAAACTTCGGCAATTGGGCCGTGCCGAACATGGTGTCGTCACGCACAAGAAGCGGCGGGTTGATCTCGGTGTAGCCGTGCTCGCACGTGTGCAGGTCGAGCATGAAGTGCGACAGCGCGCGCTCCAGGCGTGCAAGCGCGCCCTTCAGCACCACGAAGCGCGAGCCTGACAGCTTCGCCGCGGTCTCGAAATCCATGAGCCCAAGCGCCTCGCCCAGGTCGAAATGCTGCTTAGGCTGGAAGCCGAACTTCGGAGGGGTGCCGACCTTGCGAAGTTCTTTATTGGCTTTCTCGTCAGGCCCGACCGGCACGTCAGCCGAGGGCACGTTCGGGATGCTCGCGAGAAGGTCACGCAGAACCTTGTCCTGCTCTCGCTCCTGCGCCTCGCCCTCCGCGATCGTGCTCTTGAGCGCGGCGACCTCATCCATCAGGCGCTTGGCTTCCGCCTCGTCCTTGCTCGCTTTAGCCTTGCCGACCTCTTTGGAGGCGGCGTTGCGGCGGGCCTGCGCCTCCTGCAATTTCTGAATCGTGGCGCGGCGTTGCTCGTCCAGCTTCAGGATTTGATTCAGCGTCTCTTTGGCCGCCTCGGCGCCGCGGTTCTTCAGCGCCGCGACGAAGGCGTCCTGGTTGTCGCGAATCCATTTGATGTCGAGCAAGGGACGGTCCTATCGGCTGGAATCGAGGCTTCCCTATAAGGCCCAGTGCCTTCCTTGTCATCGCCTTCCCCCCATCCCCGGCTGGGGCCTGCTGGAACTCTACGTCTAGGGCGTAGCGCTTGCTGCTAGACCGCGGAGTATTTCCGGGAGTCTGCGATCATCCAGCGGCCGCGGCCGAAGACAACGGCCGCAACGATCATGGTGAGCGCGACGAGGATCCCCGATTCGCCGACCCACACCGCCGCTCCGGCGCCTGTACTCGCTGGATCGAACGCGACTTGAATGACGCTGTTCCAGGACGCGTGAAGCGCGATCGCCGGCCAAACACTACCGGTCTCCAGGCGTAGCCGCGCAAACACGAAGCTAAATGATGTGGCAGTAACCATCCAGAGCAAAGCCGAGAGCGCCGGCGGCGGACCCGCAAGGTACACGCCGCCCAGAATGAGCGGCACGTGCCAGACGCCCCAGATGATGCCGCTCGCCAGCACAGGTTTAGGAACGCCGGCGTCGATCAACCGAGTAAGCATGTACCCCCGCCAGCCGATCTCTTCGCCAGCGGCGGTACGGACGCTCAAGATGGTCACGACGGTCGCCGCCACGGCGAGGTTCACCAGGAAGACCAAGACGGGCGAAGAATTGTCCCCAACGAACTGCGCGGCCATCGGGATGGGCTGCGGACTGAAATGGACAAGGCCGGTCACCCAAGCGATGCCATACGAAATCAGCCCAAAAATAATCGGAAAGCTCAGCGCCAGCATGACCGCCTTCCAGCCGCGGCGCCCCCCGATGCGGAACGACACGTCGGCGAACCCTTCGCGAAGGATAAGACGTGCAACCACGGATGCGGCGGCCGGAGTCCACATCAGGGCCCAGAACCACGACAAGCTGTCGAGGATCATGAGCATCTCGAATGCCGCCGAGAGGGGGACAAGGAAGGCGAAGTAGATCGCAAGTCCCCGGCGCGCCTGGAGGCAGATGTCGCGTTCAGCGGCAGGCAGCGGCCGACCGCTCACGCCGGAATGCCCTTCTCCCCCGGCGCATTCGATTCTATGTCTTGCCGATATCGATCGTAGTCTAAGCGGCCACGCGTGAGGATGATGAGCAGCACTGCCACGGCCCCAAAGCCAACCACTACGGGCAGGAGACTATCGGTCACGATGGGAGCGCGAAAAAGCTGATTTATGAAAAACGCGTCGTTGGACGCGTGCGCAAGGATGACGATGAGCAAGCTGCCCTTGGTGTTGTTGAAAACCCAGGTATAGACGATAGTCAGGGCGATAGCACCCAACACAAACCAAACGATATCGAGGACAGTGCCTTTGGGTGTACCCCATTCCGGCATCCAGAAGTAGGGCAGGTGCCAAAACGCCCAGAGCAGCCCCAAATTCAGACTCCCAACGAAAGGGCCTTGAACCCGCTGGAGCCGCGGCAACGCGAAACCACGCCAGCCAATCTCTTCGCCCAGCGGGCCGCCGATGATCAGCGAGACAACAAAGCTGAAGGGATAGGTCAGCAGCAACGAAGACGCCGGCGCTTGCCAGGTTGCTGGCACACCCGGCAGGACAAGTGCGCCGAGCACCATGATTGCGGGAATGCCTACAAGGGCGAACAGATACCACCAAACTCCTACCCGCCACAGCACGATCCGACCCAGCAAATGGCGTATCCCCGCGCTCCCTTGGGTTACGCCGGTCATGATGAATGCCGCCAAACATGGGCCCGCAAAAGGCGCAAGGGTGACGGACACCGGGAAGGGTATCGGCCAATTAAACGGTAAGAGCCCGGCACCACCAGCGGAACGCAGATAGGGCAGCACCACGATCCATGAACCAGTGTAGGCGATGATGAAGTAGAAGATTAGCGGATAGCGGGCGAGGACACCTTTGTCGGGAACGGGCGGTTGGCCTCGAACGTTGTCGGCGAACACTTCCCCTTGGGACGAGGTGTCAGCACCGCCCTTGCTGTCTTCAGTATTTTCCTCCGCCTCCATGGTTTCGGTCTCGCGCTCTTATCGATTGTTGCCGAATGATGCGGTGAATGGGCGACGCTGCCCGCCTTGCGCAACGTAACTAGCTTCCAGTCGATCGGCGCAGCCTGAAGAAGGCGTAAAAATAGCCGAGCCAGAGGGCGACAGAGGCACCGTAGAAGATGATCGTTCGTGCCGACCAAAACGGCCAGTAGCCGGCGGGGCCGATAGCGATCACGTTGGGGTACCAAGAGAAA
>DASUZQ010000253.1:0-3367 GCA_036376815.1 Methyloceanibacter sp.
CTTTCGCGTCGCTGCTTCAGGACATCGTTTGAGTCCTGCACGGGCATGCAGTGTTAATCTTTTTGTCATTTAGGAAGCGCGCAAATCCGACCAAGCTTGCGATAGTTTAACTTGGCAAAAAGATTGCCATGCTGTTCGGTGCGCATTGCCATAAATCCGTATCTCTGGAAGATACCTTTCCAAAGCCGGTGACCACTTGCGAGCAGGGTGGAATAGCGGAGGCCGATGTTGCGTTTGTCCGTGTCTTGTCTGCGTCATAGGGCCAAGCTCTTTGCCCCCTTGGCAGTCTCCCTTCTGACAGTTTGCCTCGTCGCCGGCCCCGTGCTGGCCGAAACCCCTCAGACAAGTCCCGCACCCGCGCCCGCGCCCGCGCCTGCCGCGGCGCCCGCGGCTCCTGCCGCGACCCCGCAAGCGCCCGCCGCTGTTCCAGCACCCGCCGCTCCTGCCGCCGCCCCTGGCGCTGCCGCACAGGCCAAGCCGATGCGCATCTACTATCTCGGCAAGGAGTATGACGAGCCTCTGCCGCTCTCCTACGCCGAGAAGCCAATCGTCGATAAAGGCATCCAGGGCGCGCGCCTGATGCTGAAAGAGGCGAACCAAGCCGGCGCCTTGGTCGGCTCCTCCTTCGAGATGGTCGAGGCCATCGTCCCGCAGGACGGCGACGTCGTCGCCAAGGCCAAGGAAATTTTGAAGAACGGCGACGCCTTCATCATCGCCGATCTGGAGCCTGCCGATCTCATCGCCGTGGCAGATCTGCCGGAGGCCAAGAACTCGGTGATCATGAACATCCGTTCGAGCGCGACTGCGCTCCGCCAGGAGCTGTGCCGCCAGAACGTGTTCCACGTCATTCCCGACTATGCGATGCGCGCCGACGCGCTCGCGCAATATCTCATCTGGAAGAAGTGGCCGCGCTGGTTCGTGATCCGCCGCGACACGCCGCAGGATCAGGACTATGTCGCCATGGTGAAGCGTTCTGCCGCGCGCTTCGGCGGCAAGGTTGTCGACGACAAGGTCTATGACCTGCCGCCGGGCGCACGAAATCTCGACTCCGGCCACCAGCAGATCCAGGCGCAGATTCCGATGGAGACTGAGCAGGCTCCGGATCATGACGTCGTTTGGGTCATCAACAGCGACGACGATTTCGGCGACTACCTGGCCTACCGCACCTACATGCCGCGCCCGGTGGTCGGCACCCAGGGGCTGCAAGCCGTCGCTTGGGACAAGTCGTATACCGAATCCGGCGCCATGCATTTCCAGAACGCCATCCCGCGCCTCGCCAAGCGCCAGCCGGTCGAGCGCGACTACACCGCCTGGCTTGCGTTCCGCTCGCTTTCCGATTCGGCGATGAAGTCCGGCAAGACCACGCCGCAAGACCTGAAGGTCTATCTGCTTTCCGATCAGTTCAAGATCGAAGGCTTCAAGGGCCAGGCGCTTAGCTTCCGCACCTGGGACCACCAGATGCGCCAGCCGATCATTCTCGGCGGCGGCACCCGCGTTCCAGTCTCCACCTCGCCGCAGGAAGGCTTCCTGCACGAGAAGTTTCTCACCGACACGCTTGGCTTCGACGAGCCTGAGACCAAGTGCAAGTTCTGATAGACGCAATCTGAGGAAACCCCATGATTCGATTTTCCGTCATCGCCACCCTTGCGGCACTCTCGCTGCTGACCGCGACGCCCTCCTTTGCCGTCACCATCTTCGTCTCCAACGAGAAGGACAACACCGTCACGGTGATCGACGGCGACACGCTCGAGGTGAAGAAGACCATCAAGACGGCCCGGCGTCCGCGCGGCATCATCCTCAGCCCCGACAACAAGGAGCTGTTCGTCGCCGCCGGTGACGGCGACATCATGGACGTGATCGACACAAGCAAGCTCGAAATCACCCGCCAGCTCGAATCGGGGCCAGACCCCGAGCTCATGGCGGTCGATCCCAAGGGTGAGGTCATCTACATCGCCAACGAGGACGACAGCCTGGTCACCATCATGGATATCAAGACCGGCGACGTGCTGGCCGAGGTGCCGGTCGGCGTCGAGCCTGAAGGCATGACCGTGAGCCCCGACGGCAAATACACCGTCGCCACCTCGGAGAGCACGAGCATGGCGCATGTCATCGACAACGCTCAGCGCAAGCTGATCGCCAACGTGCTCGTCGACTCTCGCCCGCGCGAGGCGAAGTTCACCCATGACGGCAAGGAGCTTTGGGTTTCCTCGGAGGTCGGCGGCTCGATTTCGGTGATCGATCCTGCCACCTGGAAGGTCGTCAAGAAGATTACCTTCGAGGTGCCTGGTGTCCGGCCTGAGTCGCTGCAGCCGGTCGGCATGGACTTCACCAAGGACGGCAAGCTGCTCTTCGTGGCGCTCGGCCCCGCCAATCGCATCGGCGTCATCGATGCCGCGACCAAGGAGGTCAAGGACTACATCCTGGTCGGCCAGCGCCCCTGGCACGGGGAGATGAGCCCTGACGGCAAGAAATATTATGTCGCCAACGGCCTCACCAACGACATGACCGTCATCGACGTCGATAGCCTGAAAGCTGAGAAATCCGTGCCGGTCGGGCGCCTGCCTTGGGGCTTGGCCGTCATGCCCTGACCAGGGCTAGTCGGAGCGGTTCCTCCGCTGCACGCGCCTGACGAAAGCCTCTGAAGCGAGCACGGCGCCGAGCGAGATCGCGACCGAGATCAGCGTCAGCCTGAGCGCGCCGGCTTCTCCGCCGGGAACTTGGGTGAAGGTGTAGATCAGGGTCGGCAGCGTCTGCGTCTCGCCGGGGATGTTCGAGACGAAAGTGATGGTGGCGCCGAACTCGCCCATGGCGCGGGCGAAGCAGAGGATGGCGCCGGCGATCACGCCTGGCAGGATCAGCGGCAGCGTCACGGTGAAGAACACGAACAGCGGATTGGCCCCGAGCGTTGACGCCGCCTGCTCGAGCCTGCGATCGACCGCTTCGACCGAAAGCTGAATCGCCCGCACCATGAGCGGGAAGCCCATGACCGCGCAGGCGAGCGCCGCCCCGGTCCAGCGAAAGGCGATCACGATGCCGAGCTGCTCGTCGAGAAAGCGGCCGATCGGCCCCTGCCGTCCGAACAGCAGCAGCAGCACATAGCCGGTGACCACCGGCGGCAGCACCAGCGGCAAAAGCACGAGCGCATTGAGGAGCGCGCGGCCGAAGAAGCGGGTCCGCGTCAGAAGCATGGCGATGGCGATGCCGAAGGGGAGGCTCGCTGCCGTGGCAAGCGCCGCGACGCGCAAGGAGAGCTTGATCGCGTCAAGCTCTTCGGGGGTCAGTGTGAACAAGAAGGAGCAATCCGGACATTGCAAGGGCAGAACTAGGAGTTCAATAGCACCTCGAAGCCCTGCGCCTCAAACACACT
>DASUZQ010000254.1:0-3986 GCA_036376815.1 Methyloceanibacter sp.
AGCGGCCCGTCGATCTCGCGCGGATGGCGCATGGCGTCGAGCACGGCTTCCCTGGTCACGGCGTTGAACACCACCCGCTCGACCGCAACCTTGTCCAGGGCCTTCTTGCGATTCAGAATCTGGTAGACGTGCCAGGAGATCGCCTCGCCCTCGCGATCGGGGTCGGTGGCGAGGATCAGCTTGCTCGCTCCCTTCACCGCCTTAGCGATCTCATCCAACCGCTTCGCCGCCTTCGGCTCGACGTCCCAATGCATCTCGAAATCCTTGTCGGGCAGGACCGAGCCGTTCTTGGAGGGCAGGTCGCGGACGTGCCCATAGGAGGCAAGCACGCGATAGCCCGACCCCAAATATTTGTTCACGGTCTTGGCCTTAGCCGGCGACTCAACGATCACAATGTTCATTAAGTGGTTCCATGGCCGGCACTGAAGGCGCCCGGCCCGAGGGGGAGGTTTGCCGCGTCTTGCCCTCGCATTGAGGCGAAAATGGTGTCTTGCACGCCGAGTGTCAATTTCCGCTGAACGAGGAGTGCGGCATTCTAGGAAGTCGAAATTGACAACTCTAGGAGGTATATACTATGTAGCACAACCTGAAGATGTTGACACACTAGGAGAGCACGTTTGGCGAACCGGCGTCAGAAAAAGCAAAATGGAGCGCCCCGGTCCAGGAAAGCGCCCGAAAGAGAAGGCCCCATCAACGGATCCGAAATGACGCGGCGGGAGGCCGCGGATTACATCGCCACCCTGGTCGATGAGCTGAAGTCGATCGCCCAGGCCGCGGGACTGCCGCTCATCGCCTATCTGCTCGCCATGGCCAAAGAAGAGGCGCAAGTCGAGCGCGCGCGGGACGATTGAGGGCTAGTCCTCCCCGATCAATGACACAAGTTGCTGTCCGTGTCTCTGCAACTTTCCCGCGAGATCGAGTTCCAGCAGAACGATATGTACCTTGCGCACCGCGACGCCGGTGACCCGGGCGACCTCGTCGATATCGACCGGGCTCGGCCCGAGCGCGCCGATGATCCGCTCCCGCTCGCTTTGCGCGATCTCGGGCAGGGGTTCAGGCGATACCCCTTCCTCCGGGGCGGACAACTCAGGGCCGAACGGTTCGACGGGGCGCCCGAGAATCGGCGCCAGAGCTTCGACGATGTCGCGGGCGCTAGTCACGAGGCAGGCGCCCTGCTTGAGGAGATTGTTGGTGCCGGCGGAGCGCGGGTCGAGGGGGCTACCGGGCACGGCAAAGACCTCGCGGCCCTGCTCGCCGGCAAAGCGGGCGGTGATCAGCGAGCCTGACCGTTCGGCTGCCTCCACCACCACAACCCCAACCGAGATGCCGGAGATCAGGCGGTTGCGGCGAGGGAAGTCCTTGCCCCGCGGGGCGAAGCCGGGGCTCCGTTCGCTAAGCAGGAGCCCTTGTTCGCCGATGGCGCGCTGAAGGTCTGTATTCTCCGGCGGATAGGCGATGTCGATGCCGCCGGCGAGCACGGCGATCGTGCCCCGTTCGAGCGCTGCAAGATGCGCGGCGGTGTCGATGCCGCGGGCAAGACCTGAAGCAATGACGAAGCCTTCAAGCCCCAGCTCGGTGGTAAGCTGCCGGGTGAGCTTCTGTCCGACGGCAGACCCGTTGCGCGCGCCGACCATGGCGACGATCGGAGCGTCGACAAGGTCGAGCCTGCCTTTGGCATAGAGGAGCGGCGGCGGCGCATCGACATGGGAGAGCGCGGGCGGATAGCCCTTCTCCCCCATGACCACGAGACGGGCCCCGGCGCGGTCGGCAGCTTCAAGCTCGGCCTCGGCCTCAGCCTCGGTGAAAACCCGGATCGAGGCGCGGCCCCCGCGGCGGGACAGTGCCGGCAGGGCGTCGAGCGCCGCTTCGGCGCCGCCGAATTGATTGACGAGCGCCCGGAAGGTTGCCGGGCCGACATTCTCGCTGCGGATCAGCCTGAGCCAGCTCAGCCGCTGGCGGTCGCTCAGCTGGACGCCCGAGCGGGCAGCGAGCATGTTGCGGCCCTGATCAGGTCTTTTTCGCGCCAATGCGCCCCTCCTCGCCTCGCAGCAGGCGCCCGATATTGTCGGCGTGGCGCCAATAGAGCAGCACGGTGAAAAAGAGGAACAACAGAGCGATCTGTGTCTTGCCGACAAGGACGAGGATCAGGGGGATTGCGGCACTCGCCGCGAGCGCCGAGAGCGATGAGTAGCGGGTGAGGAGCGCAACCAGCAGCCAGATGGCGCAGAAGGCGATCGCCCCCGGCCAATACAGTCCGAGCAGAACGCCGATATAGGTCGCAACGCCCTTGCCGCCCCGGAAGCCGAGCCAGACTGGGAAGAGATGTCCGAGGAAGGCGCCGAGGCCGCCAAGGATCGCGGCATCAGGCCCGAAGCGTGCGCCGATGAGCACGGCGGCGGTGCCCTTCAACAGATCGAGCAGCAACGTGAGTGCGGCGAGCTTCTTGTTGCCGGTGCGCAGTACGTTGGTGGCGCCGATATTGCCTGAGCCGATGTCGCGCAGATCGCCGTGGCCGGCGAGCTTGGTTAGGATGAGGCCAAAGGGGATCGAGCCGAGCAGATAGCCGAGGCCGAGCGCGAGGAGATCGTAGAGGCTCCAATCGGCCGCGAGCATTGTCGGCGAGACCCCGGAACGAGAAAGACTAACTGCCGCGCTCACCGTAGTTGTAGACCGCGCGTCCGGCAACGAGCGTCATCAACGCCCGGCCTTGCAGCCGCGCCTCGTCGAGGGGCGTGTTCTTCGACCGCGTGCGCAAAAGCTCGGGATTCACCACGAAGGGCGTGTCGAGATCGATGAGGACGAGGTCGGCCGGCGCTCCCTTGGCGAGGCGGCCGCTCGGAAGTCCGAGCAGGCGCGCCGGGTTCGCGGTCAGGGCCCGAAGCAAGGTGGAAAGATCGACGCTGCCGTCGTGATAGAGGCGGAGTTCGGCGGAGAGCAGCGTTTCGACACCGATGGCGCCGTCGGCGGCTTCGGCAAAGGGCCGGCGCTTGCCGTCGGCGTCCTGGGGATCGTGGGCCGATACGATCACGTCGATATCGCCGCTGGCGATGCCCTCGACCATGGCGGCCCGGTCGTCCTCGGAGCGGAGCGGGGGGCGCATCTTGAAGAACGTCCGGTAGGGACCGATGTCGTTCTCGTTCAAGGTCAGATGATTGATCGAGACTCCGCAGGTAATCGGCAGTCCGCGCTCCTTGGCGGCACGAATGATGTCGAGCGACGCACGGCAGGAGATCTGGCCGGCGTGATAGCGGCCGCCGGTGAGCTCGGCGAGACGCAAATCGCGCTCGAGCATGATGGTCTCGGCCTCGCGCGGAATGCCGGGAAGGCCAAGCCGCGTCGCCACCTCGCCCTCGTTCATCACCCCGTTCTGGGCGAGCGTCGGCTCCTCCAGATGATGGATGATGAGCGCGCCGAAATCCTTGGCGTAGGCGAGCACGTTCCGCATCATCTTGGCGTCGGCGAGGCTTGTCTTGCCGTTGGTGAAGGCGATGGCGCCGGCGTCGCGCAAGAGGCCGATCTCGGCCATCTCCTCGCTCTTCAGGCCCTTGGTCATCGCCGCCATGGGATGCACGTTGATGCGCGCCGTGTCGCGCGCCCGGCGCATGATGAAGTCGACCAGCGCCACGTCGTCGATGACGGGCTCGGTATTGGGCATGCAGATGATGGTGGTGACGCCGCCCGCGGCCGCGGCCCGGCTCGTGGTGGACAGCGTCTCGCGGTGCTCGTGCCCCGGCTCGCCGGAGAACACCAGCATGTCGATCAGGCCGGGAGCGAGCACATGACCGCCGCAGTCGATGAGCTCAGCGTCGGCAATGGAGCCGGCAGTTACGCCCGGGCCGAGATCGAGGATCTTGCCGTCCTCGATCAGCACGCCACCCGTCTCGTCGAGGCCGGTGCTGGGATCGATCTGCCGTGCATAGAGCAGTGCGGTGCGGCGGCCGTTGTTCTGAGCGGAGTTTTGCATCGTCATCAATGGTTGGGCAAGT
>DASUZQ010000255.1:0-2672 GCA_036376815.1 Methyloceanibacter sp.
GCCATAGCCGCGGTAGCCATAGCCGCCATAGGCGGGATAGTCCTGGTAGCCGTAACTCGGGGCATAATACCGGTAGGAAGGCTGGTAATAGCCAGCCTGGGCCTGGCCTGAAGCTCCGAACAACAATACTGCGAACGCGGCCGAAGCGGCCAAAGCCATCAATTTCGGAAGTCTGGGAAGGTGAGGCATAGTTATCTCCTATCGCCGTCCCCTCCCTCGGCCGGGGGTATCTGGGGACTTGGCCCCCAGACTGCAATCTGGGTTTCACAAGAAAGTGAGCGTCCAAGGGGTGCGACTAGGCAGCCGGCGTCTCTGACGGCCATCGCCTTGACCCACCGGGCCCAAGCCTCTACGGGAGCCTATGACCATCAGCGCTGACACCATCCCGGTGCTCGACTCCATCGGGGAGCTGGGCAAGAGCTATTCCGCCTGGCTCGTCGACATTTGGGGCGTGATGCATAACGGCGTGCGCGCCTTTCCTGCTGCGGTCGATGCCACGCGCCGCTTCCGCGAGCAGGGCGGCATCGTCGTGCTCCTCTCCAACTCGCCGCGGCCGAGCGAGGGCTTGCAGCGTCAATTGCGCAGCCTCGGCGTTAGCGATCAGAGCTTTGACGCCACCGTCTCTTCAGGCGACCTGACCCGCCACGAGCTCGCCAAGCACCAAGGCGCCCGCATCTTCCATCTCGGACCTGAGCGCGACCTGCCGATCTTCGATGACCTCGATGTCACGCGTGTCGATGCCAAGGACGCCGAGCTCATCGTGTGCACCGGCCTGTTCGACGACGAGACCGAGACGCCTCAGGACTACGAGGGCCTGTTGCACGGGCTTGCCGGGCGGAAGCTCACCATGCTCTGCGCCAATCCCGACCATCTGGTCGAGCGCGGCCACAAGCTCGTCTATTGCGCCGGCGCGCTCGCGCAGCTTTATGCCGAGGATGGCGGCGAGGTGATCTATGCCGGCAAGCCCTACGCGCCGATCTACGAGCTCGCCGCCGAGATCATCGCCGAACGCGCCGGACGACATGTACCGCGGAGCGACATCCTGGCCATCGGCGACGGCATCCACACCGATATGGCGGGCGCCGCCGATTTCGGCCTCGACGCCGTGTTCGTGGCGAGCGGGCTCCATATCGGACCCGGGGGGGAGGGGCTCGACGATGTTCGCCTCGCCGAGCTGTTCGAAGGCCGTAAAGCCCCGCGCGCGGCGATGCCCGCGCTCGCCTGGTAGGCCGTCGGGGAAATCCTTGTTATTGCAGTGCAGCAAACCCTTGGATATGTTCGCCTTTGCGAAATCAGGAGCAGGGGCGAGTGATGACCACGAATGGCAACGGGGCTGCGACCAAGGGCTATTTCTTCGAAGATCTCGCCGTCGGCATGGAGGCGAGCTACGCCAAGAAGATCACCAATAACGACGTCTTGGCCTTCGCCGATCTGTCGGGAGACACCAATCCGGTGCATCTCGACGACGCTTACGCCGCGGGGACGATGTTCAAGCAGCGCATCGCCCATGGCTTCTTAACCGCGAGCCTCTTCTCCACCGTGCTCGGCACCAAGCTGCCAGGGCCTGGCTGCATCTATCTCAGCCAGAGCCTGAAATTCCGCGCGCCAGTGCATATCGGCGATGAGGTGGTGGCGACGGGCAAGATCACGGGCCTCGACCCGGAGAAGGGAAGGGCCGTCCTCGCCATGCAAGCCGCCGTCAACGGGAAGAGCGTGTTGGACGGCGAGGCCGTGATGATGGTACCTCGCCGCGAGCGAGCCTAGTTGCGCTCGCACATGGACATCAGAAGGATGGACGAATGGAGGTCATCACCGGTTGGCGGGACGTCCCTGCGCAAGCCAAAGGCGCAGTGCTCGCCATCGGCAATTTCGATGGCGTCCATCGCGGCCATCAGGCGGTGCTCGGCCGCGCCCGCGATCTCGCTCTAGCCGCGGGCAAGCGCTCGGGCGCGGTGGTGTTCGAGCCGCATCCGCGCGAGTTCTTCGCGCCCGACCAGCCCTTCTTCCGCCTGACCCCTCTGCCGGTGAAGCTTGAGCTGCTCGAGGCGCTCGGCCTCGACCAGACTTTCGTCATCGAGTTCGGCCCCGAGCTTGCGGGCTTGAGCGCCGAGACCTTCGCCTCGGAGGTGGTGAAGAAGGGGCTCGGCGCTGCCCATGTCGTGGTCGGCTATGACTTCACCTATGGCAAGGGCCGCACCGGCACGCCTGCCCAACTCAAGGCGCTTGGCGCCAAGCTTGGGTTTGGCGTCGACATCGTCGAGCCGGTGGCGAGCGACGGGGTGGTGTTTTCCTCGAGCAAGGTGCGCGACTATCTCCGCCAGGGCGAGATGGTCGAGGCCGCCGAGCAGCTTGGCTATTGGTGGCGGGTGCGGGGCAAGGTCGAGCGCGGCGCCGGCCGCGGCAAGGGGCTCGGCTTCCCCACCGTCAATCTGCCCCTTGGCAAAGGGCAGGACGTGGCCTACGGCATCTACGCGGTGAGGGTCGAGCACAAGGGCCGCTGCCACCCCGCCGCAGGTTACGTCGGCCCGCGCCCGACCTTCGGCGGCGATAAGCCGGTGCTCGAAGCCTATCTCCTGGACTTCGAGGGCGACCTCTACGGCGAGGAGATCGAGGTCGAGTTCATCGAGAAGCTGCGTCACGACGCGACCTTCGCCGACGGAGAGGCGCTTGCC
>DASUZQ010000256.1:0-2158 GCA_036376815.1 Methyloceanibacter sp.
GCTTCTCGGCGCTGCAATCGACCTTCGGCGCCAACATAGTGGCGCTGATCGGCGGCCGGCCCGAGCAGCTGAACCTCAAGGATATGATCCGCGCCTTCACCGATTTCCGCGAGGAGGTGATCGGGCGGCGCACCAAGTTCCTGCTGCGCAAGGCGCGCGATCGCGCCCATGTGCTGGTCGGCTTGGCCATAGCCGTCGCCAATATCGATGAGGTCATCGCGCTGATCCGCAAAGCCCCTGACCCCGCCGCGGCGCGCGAGCAATTGATGGCCAGGGATTGGCCGGCCAAGGACGTGATCCCCCTGGTCGAGCTCGTCGCCGACCCGCGTCACAAGGTCTCGGCGCAAGGAACCTACCGCCTCTCCGAGGATCAGGCCCGCGCCATCCTCGATCTCAGGCTGCAGCGCCTCACCGCGCTCGGCCGCGACGAGATCGGCGATGAGCTTTCCAAGCTCGGCGGCGAGATCACCGACTACCTCGCCATCTTGCGCTCGCGCGCCCGCATCATCGCCATCGTCAAGGACGAGCTCAACGCCATCAAGGCGCAGTTCGGCACCCCGCGCCGCACCGAGATCCTCGAGATGGACGCCGAGGTCGAGGACGAGGACCTGATCCAGCGCGAGGACATGGTCGTCACCGTGAGCCACAAGGGTTACATCAAGCGCGTGCCACTCTCGAGCTATCGCGCGCAGCGCCGCGGCGGCAAGGGCCGCGCCGGCATGGCCACGCGCGAAGAGGATTTCGTCACCCGCATCTTCATCGCCAACACGCACACGCCGGTGCTGTTCTTCTCCTCGCGCGGCATGGCCTACAAGATGAAGGTATGGCGGCTGCCGATCGCAGCACCGCAGGCGCGCGGCAAGGCGCTGATCAATCTCCTGCCGCTCGCCAAAGACGAGAACATCACCACCATCCTGCCCTTGCCCGAGGATGAGGGAAGCTGGGCCAAGCTCGATGTCATGTTCGCCACCAATGGCGGCACCGTCCGGCGCAACAAGCTCTCCGACTTTATCGAGGTGAGGCAAAACGGCAAGATCGCCATGAAGCTCGATGAGGGCGACCGCATCATCGGCGTCGCGGTTTGCGACGAGAACAAGGACGTGCTGCTGACCACGGCTGAGGGTCAGGCGATCCGCTTTCCCGTGACCGACGTGCGCGTGTTCAAGGGCCGTGAGTCGGCAGGCGTGCGCGGCATCAAGCTCGAAGGCAAGGACGAGGTGATCTCCATGGCCATCCTCGGCCATATCGAGGCGCTGCCCGCCGAGCGCGTGGCCTATGTGCGCCAGGCGAACATGATGCGCCGGGGCGGTTCCGAGCAGGAGCAGGACGTGGAGAGCGAAGGCAACGGCCAGGAAGTGGTGCTCATGCCTGAGCGTTACGCAGAGCTCAGCGCGCACGAGGAATTCGTGCTGACCGTGTCCGAGAACGGCTACGGCAAGCGCACGAGCGCCTACGAGTACCGCATCTCAGGCCGCGGCGGCAAAGGCATCATCGCCATGACCGTGAACCAGCGGAACGGCAAGCTGATTGGCTCCTTCCCGGTCGAGGAGGGCGACCAGATCATGCTCGTCACCGACCGCGGCCAGCTGATCCGCATTCCGGTGGAAGGCATCAGCGTCATGGGCCGCTCGACGCAAGGGGTGATCGTGTTCGACACCGCGGAAGGAGAGCGCGTGGTCTCGGTCGAGCACATCCCCGACGTCGAGAACGGCAACGGGGAAGAAGGCCACGCCGGCGACGGCCCATCGGACGAAGAGCCTGAAGACGAGGGCCCGCAGGACGACGGTGTCGAGGACGACGGATCGAGCGAAGAGAGTTAACCGCGTCTTCGGCATGAGCGGCCCTTGCGGGCACTATCGCCGCGCGGCTAGAAGGTGCCGATGACCCGTACTGGCTTCTATCCCGGCAGCTTCGATCCCGTGACCTTCGGCCATCTCGACATCGCCAGGCGGGCGGTGAAGCTCGTCGATCGCCTGGTGGTCGCCGTCGGCACCCACCACAACAAGCAGGCTCTGTTCAGCGCCGAGGAACGGCTCGCCATGGTGGTTGACGCGCTCCGCCCAGTCGCCGACGAGACCGGCGCCGGATTCGACGTGACCACCTTCGACACGCTGACCGTGACCGCGGCGCGCGAGGCAGGCGCCAGCGTCATCATTCG
>DASUZQ010000257.1:0-3054 GCA_036376815.1 Methyloceanibacter sp.
TTAGAGAATGCTGGTATTCAGTTCCTCAACGTCACCCGCTCGGTTACCTTTCAGTTACCTTAAACAGCTAACACATTGAACTATTTAGGGTGATTTACCCTAAAGGGTTACAGCATATGAATTGCCGCCGCTTTTGCCCCTTAGGTAGGTAAGCGTGAGGCTTAAGAATCGGAGTTAGCTGATGTGCGGCATTGTTGGCGTCCTCGGCAAAGGGCCGGTCGCTGGCCAGCTCGTCGATGCGTTGAAGCGGCTGGACTACCGCGGCTACGACTCCGCGGGCGTCGCCACCGTGGAGAACGGCACGCTCGGTCGCCGGCGCGCCGAAGGCAAGCTGCGCAACCTCGAAGCGCGGTTGAAATCGTCGCCGTTGCTCGGCGAGACCGGCATCGGCCACACCCGCTGGGCCACCCACGGCAAGCCGACAGAGGCGAACGCCCATCCCCACATGACCGACGACGTCTCGGTCGTGCATAACGGCATCATCGAGAATTATCGCGAGCTGAAGGAGGAACTCACCGCCGAAGGCGCGGCCTTCACCAGCGACACCGATACCGAGGTCATCGCCCACCTCATCACCCGCGAGCTGAAGGCGGGCAACGATCCCGTCCGCGCCGTCTATCACACGCTGCAACGACTCGAAGGCGCCTTTGCGCTCGCCATGATCTTCCGCGGCTACAACGATCTGATGATCGTGGCCCGCCAAGGCAGCCCGCTCGCCATCGGCTATGGCAAAGGCGAGATGTTCGTGGGCTCCGACGCTTTGGCGCTCGCCCCCTTCACCGACGAGGTCTGCTATCTCGAAGATGGCGACTGGGCGGTGCTCACCCGCGAAGGCGTCACCATCCGCGACCGGAGCGGCAACGCGGTGCAGCGTCCGGTCGCCCGCTCGCTGGCCACGGCGCTCCTGGTTGACAAGGGCAACCACCGCCATTTCATGGCCAAGGAGATCCACGAGCAGCCCGAGGTGGTCGGCCACACGCTGGCGAGCACCGTCGATCTGTCGCTCGCCCGCGTCGAGACTCCCAAGCTTCCCTTCGACTTCGCCAAGCTCAACCGGCTCGCCATCTCGGCCTGCGGCACGGCGTTCTATGCCGGGCTCGTCGCCAAATATTGGTTCGAGCGCTGGGCTCATCTTCCCGTCGACGTCGATATCGCCTCGGAGATGCGCTACCGCCAGGGCGGATTGGAGCCAGACGGCGCGGCTCTCTTCATATCGCAGTCCGGCGAGACGGCCGACACGCTCGCCACGCTGCGGCATTGCCGCGAGCTGGGGCAGAGCGTCCTCTCCATCGTCAACGTGCGCGAATCCTCCATCGCGCGGGAATCCGATGCAGTCATCCCGACGCTCGCGGGGCCTGAGATCGGCGTCGCTTCGACCAAGGCCTTCACCTGCCAGCTCACCGCGCTTGCCTGCCTCGCCATCGTCGCCGGCAAGGCAAGGGGAGTTATCGACGAGGCCCTCGAGGCCGAGCTCGTGCAGGCGCTCGCCGAAGTTCCCCGCCACATGGCGACGGTGCTGCGCGACGAGAAACCCTACGAGACGCTGGCGCATCGCCTTCAGCGCGCCCGCGACGTGCTCTATCTCGGGCGCGGCCAAAGCTATCCGATCGCGCTTGAAGGCGCTCTGAAGCTCAAAGAAATCTCCTACATCCACGCCGAGGGCTATGCCGCCGGCGAGCTGAAGCATGGGCCGATCGCGCTGATCGATGAGAATATGCCGGTCATCGTCATCGCGCCGCGCGACGATCTCTTCGAGAAGACCATGTCGAACATGCAGGAAGTCGCGGCCCGGGGCGGCCAGATCGTGCTGATCAGCGACGCGGATGCGGCAAGCGTCGGCTGCGCCGTGCACACTCATTTGGCCGTGCCGCCGCTGCACCGCTTCGTGACGCCGCTGGTCTACGCGCTTCCGGTTCAGCTTATCGCCTACCACACGGCGGTGTTCATGGGCACCGACGTCGATCAGCCCAGAAACCTGGCAAAATCCGTGACGGTGGAATAGGCTCGGGCCTCGGATTTGCCTGATTTCTTTGTTTGAGCAAGGAAATGGCGGTTCATCGGAAACGCCCCCTCCTGCGCGACCCGATTTCTGGCAAGCGCCCCCGCCGGCGTCTGCTCCTGCTGAGCGCGCTGATTGTCGTTGGGGGCCTTGGTGTCCTGACCTCGGCTGAGGCCCAAGAGGGGTCCTTGAGCGGCGGCGCCGCCACCTTCGCCGCCGGCAAATTCGACTCTACCGTGCGGCTGATGACCGGCGTTCTGCAAGGCGACAACGTGCCTCCGGCCGACGCCGCCAAGGCGCTCTATTTCCGCGGCCTCGCCTATCAAAAGCTCGGGCAGCACACCCGCGCCATCGCCGATCTCGGCGCCGCAATGTGGCTCGGGCTGTCGTCCTCTGAGCGCACCGTCGCTCTGGTCAACCGCAGCCTCGCCTACCAGGCCGCGGGCCTCAAGACGCAGGCCGAGGCCGAGCTTGCCTCGGCGCGCAAGACCGGCAGCAGCGGCGAGGTCGACAAGCTCATTGCGAGCAACGGAGGCACCGGTAGCGACGCCGGTTCCATCTCACCCTTCGCCACCGAAGTCCGCACCGAGAGCGGGCGGACGAGCACGGTTGCCTCTGCCTCTCAGGATGCTCCGCTGCCGCCGGCGCCGGCGCCGCGCAACTCCGAGGCGGCAAATCCTGGCTCCTGGACCACCACGCAAGGAGAAGCGCCGGCAAGCCCTCCTCCTTCGAGCGGCAATCGTCTCTCGCGCTGGTGGGGATCGGTGAGGGGCTCCTCGAGCGAACCCGAACCCACACCCGCGCAGGCCCCGGGCCCGCAGAGCGCACCGAGGGCAACAGCCGCCGCGGTGCCGTCAGCCTGGACCACGCAGACCCAACCCGAGGCGGGCGCTGCCCCCGGAACCCGTGTGGCGACGGCAAGCTCCACGGCGCCGGTGCCGTCTGGCGGTGGTGGAAACTATCTGCTGCAACTGAGCCCGACCCGCTCTGAAGCCGAAGCGAGCGCGTTGTGGAAAACCGTCATTAAGCAGAACCAGCAGCTCGCGAGCCTCCAG
>DASUZQ010000258.1:0-2480 GCA_036376815.1 Methyloceanibacter sp.
GAACAACGGCAAGCGACCGGCAATGGTGCTTGGCGGAGGCGGCGCGGCGCGCGCCATCCTGCATGGGTTGCTCGAGGCTGGCGCCGCGAAAATCCTGCTCGCCAACCGGACTGAGGACCGCGCCAGGGCCTTGGCACAAGGCTTCGGTTCGCGCGTCTCGCTGGTCTCCTGGGAGGACCGGAACAGGGCGCTTGCCGGCTGCGGCCTGCTGGTGAACGCCACGAGCCTCGGCATGACGGGAAAGCCGCCGCTCGACCTCGACCTTTCCGCGCTTCCACCCGACGCCATCGTCGCCGACATCGTCTATAGCCCGCTTGAAACGCCCCTGCTTGCTGCCGCCAAGGCGAGGGGAAACCGCATTGTCGATGGGCTCGGCATGCTGCTCCACCAAGCGGTGCCTGGCTTCGAGCGTTGGTTTGGGGTGCGCCCCGAGGTGACGCCAGAGCTCCGCGCTCATGTCGCCGCCAATCTGGGGGCGTCGTGATGCTGGTCGTCGGGCTGACCGGCTCGATTGGCATGGGCAAGTCTGCCGCCGCGGCGCATTTCAGGGCGCGCGGCGTGCCGGTCTGCGATGCCGATGCCGAGGTTCACCGGCTCTATGACGGCGAGGCGGTGCCGGCAATCGCCAAGGCCTTTCCGTCCGCGGTGCGCGAAGGCAAGGTCGACCGGGCGGCGCTGGCGAAAGAGGTGGTGGGCTCGCCCAAGAAGCTGAAGCAGCTCGAATCCATCGTGCATCCGATGGTGGTCAAGGCCGAGATCGATTTCCTGCGCAAGCAGGAGAAACAGGGTGCCAAGCTCGCTGTGCTTGAGATCCCGTTGCTGTTCGAGACCGAGGCCCATTCGCGTGTCGATGTCACTGTCGTGGTCAGCGCTCCGGAAGAAGTGCAAAGGGCGCGCGTGCTTGCCCGCCCCGGCATGACCAAAGCGAAACTCGAAGCGCTGCTTACGCGGCAATTGTCGGACGAGGAGAGGCGCGCCCGCGCCGACTTCGTTGTGGACTCAGGGCGATCGCTTGCAGACATGGGGCTGCAGATAGATAAGATTCTCGATTCGCTCCGGGGCCGCCAAGGCCGCGTCATGGAGCGGCTGCGGAACCTCTAAAAACCAAGGAACGAAGCTCCTTGCGCGAGATCGTGCTCGATACCGAAACCACGGGGCTTGATCCAGCCTCAGGTCATCGCATCGTCGAGATCGGCGCGGTTGAGCTGATCAACTGCATTCCGACCGGAAAAGTGTGGCATTGCCACCTCAACCCCGAGCGCGACATGCCGCAAGCGGCCTACGAGGTGCACGGGCTTTCCATCGAGTTCCTGTCGACCAAGCCACGCTTTCATGAGCGCGCCGACGATCTCATCGGCTTCATCGAAGGCGCCATGCTGGTCATGCACAACGCGTCCTTCGACTTCGCCTTCCTCAATGCCGAGCTCGAGCGGCTGTCACGCCCGCTGCTTCGCTGGGACCGGGTGGTCGATACGCTGGCGCTCGCGCGGCGCAAGCACCCGGGCTCCCCGTGCAGCCTCGACGCCTTGTGCAAGCGCTATGGTGTCGATCTCTCCGAGCGGGAGAAGCACAGCGCGCTCATCGATTGCCGCCTGCTCGCTTCCGTTTATGTGGAGCTGGTTGGCGGCCACCAGGCGCGCCTCGAATTTGCTGGAAACCGCGGTTCCGCGGCGCTGCTCGCGACAGTCGCCTCGGGGGCAAGGGCGCGGCCGATTGCGCTTCCCCCGCGCCTGACCTCAGAAGAGCGGCTGGCGCATGAGGCTTTCATCGCGAGCCTCGGCGATGAGGCCTTGTGGCGGCCGGTGCTGTTCGCGCTTGCCGGCTAATTGCTCGCCTGGCCCTGCCCGCGGGCAAGGTTCTGCGAATAAAGCCTGCCGAAATCGATGGGATCGAGCATCAGCGGGGGATAGCCGCCGTCGCGGGTCACATCGGCGAGCACCCGGCGCGTGAAGGGAAAGAGAAGCGCCGGGCAATCGACGAACAGGACCGGCTGCAGCAGGTTCTGGGGCACGTTGCGTAGGCGGAAAAGCCCGGCATAGAACAGCTCGATATTGTAGATGACGCCGACGTCGCTCTTGGCGTGGACGTCGATATTCAACACCACCTCATAAGTCTCCGGCGACTGGCTTGCCACGTTGACATTGACGGTGACTTGCAGCTGCGGATTTGGCGGAGGGTTTTGCAGCGTTTGCGGCGCGTGCGGGCTCTCGAAGGAGAGGTCCTTGATGTATTGGCCGAGCACGTTGAGCTGGGCGCCTGCGCCTGGCGTCGCGCCTTCAGGGGAAGCGGCCTCGGGGCCTGCCTTTTCGCCTGCCGGCTTTCCGTCGCCGCCGGGCATGCCATCGCCGTTGCGCTTGCCCGATTGTTCAGGGCTTTCAGTCTTCTTGGCCATGAGGCTTAGGTCCGGCTTGGAGAAGGGGCCTGCTGGCTAGCATGGCATGCCCAGGCCCTGCAATCTTGCCGCATGGTACCCGCTTCCT
>DASUZQ010000259.1:0-2932 GCA_036376815.1 Methyloceanibacter sp.
TTGGTCGAGAACTTCTTCACGACCTCACTGGAACCTTCCGTCTTGAGTTCCCACTTCTTGGTCTTCTCATTGTGCGCAAGCGAGAATCTGGGCAGCTTTGCCATGCCGGTCTCCTAGATGAGAATGCTGATTGGTCCTTACGCGGGAAAAAGCGGCTAATGAATGCCACTACGCATCGGTTTCGTCTATGTTTTCCTCGGTCGGCCGCAGAGCTATTCATGAGGGCATGAAGAGCCTTCCCCCCGAAGCCGGGGCGCGCGCCTGGCAGCGCATGCTGAGCGGGCGCCGGCTCGATCTCCTGAATCCGTCGCCGCTCGATATCGAGATCGAGGACGTTGCCCATGGGCTCGCCAGGGTCGCCCGCTGGAATGGCCAGACCACCGGCGACCATGCCTTCTCGGTGGCCGAGCACTGCCTTCTCGTCGAGACCATCGCCGGCGCCCTGTCGCCAGGCCTTTCCCGCGGCTACCGGCTCGCAGCTTTGATGCACGATGCCCCTGAATACGTGATCGGCGACTTGATCAGCCCGTTCAAGGCGGCGCTGTCTCTCGACTACAAGGCCTTCGAGGCGAGGCTGCTCGCCGCCATCCATATCCGCTTCAGCCTTCCGGTCGAGCTTCCCGCCGAAATGTCCAAGCTGATTAAACGTGCTGACAAAATCGCGGCGTATTATGAAGCGACCGCACTTGCCGGATTTTCGGTCGAGGAGGGGCGGAGATATTTCGGACAGCCGCGCGGGCTGAAGCCAGGGCTAGTGGCCAAGCTGACACGGTTAACGCCGCTGCCTGCGGCCGACAGCGAGGCGAAGTTTCTCAAGCGTTTCAACGAGCTTGCTCAATGAAGGTGATGCAGAGCAGCCTTAGCGAGGATGGTCAAACATCCTCCCTGATTTCGCCAAGAGACACCCCTAGCGTGCCGCGAATCATGTCGCCCGACACCATCTTTGTCTCGCCCTTGAGTCTGGTCGAGACCACGATCGAAGATGCCCAGGTGAGTCACCTTGTCACGCTGATCAACGGCGAGACCTTGGTGCCGACACCGCCTTCGATCACGCCTGACCGGCATCTCAGGCTCGACATGAACGACATCTGCGAGCCGATCACGGGCCTGGTGCTGCCTTGCGAGGAGCACGTCGCCGATCTCGTCCAGTTCGCGCTCGATTGGGACCGCAGGGCGCCGCTCCTCATCCATTGCTGGGCCGGCATCAGCCGCTCCACCGCCGCGGCCTTCATCTCGCTCTGTGCGCTCAATCCGGATGCCGACGAGCTCGGCTTGGCGAGAGCCTTGCGCGAAGCCTCTCCCACCGCCTATCCCAATCGCAGGCTGGTGGCGCTTGGCGATGAGGTGCTTTCCCGTCAGGGGCGCATGATCGCCGCCGTGGAGAGGATCGGCCGCGGCGCGATTGCCGAGGAAGGGCAAGTGTTCGGACTCTCTGCCCGGAATGCGGCTTGAGCCATGGCTCAGGCCCTTCGCGCCGTAGAACAGACAGTCGGCGGCACCCAGATCGAGCTTGGGCTCAATGCCGCGATCGTCAGCGTGCGCGAGCAGCAGCCGCAAATTCTCGTGGTGCGCCCCGGCGAAGTGGCGTCGCGCGAATGGGACGCGCTTCCCTTCGGCCCGTTCGCCCCGCTTGCCCACCGCACCCTCGAAATCGGCTTGCGCGCCTGGGTGAAGCAGCAGACCGGGCTCGACCTCGGCTATGTCGAGCAGCTCTATACTTTCGGCGATCGCGGCCGCCACGCCGAGCCGGGCGACACCGCCTCGCATATTCTCTCGGTCGGCTATCTCGCTTTGACCCGCGGCGCCGGCGAAGAGCTGCAGGGCTCCCATTGGTCGCCCTGGTACGCCTATTTCCCCTGGGAGGATTGGCGGCAAGGCAAGCCCGCGATTTTCACCAACGAGATCGAGCCGCGATTGAAGGAATGGGCCGAGCGCTCGCCATTGCCGGATGAGCCGGTAAGACCGCTGCGCCGTTCCGAGCGGCTGAAGGTTGGCTTCGGCATCGGCGGAGGTTTCGACGAGGAGAAGGTGCTCGAGCGCTACGAGCTGCTCTACGAGGCCGGGCTCGTCACCGAGGCCGCGCGCGACGGCCGCTCGGCCGCGCGTCAATGGGATAACCTTCCCGAGCTTGGCCGGCCGATGGAGTTCGACCATCGCCGCATCCTCGCCACCGCCATGGGTCGCCTGCGCGGCAAGCTCAAATACCGGCCGGTGGTGTTCGAGCTGTTGCCGCCGGAATTTACCCTGCTCGATCTGCAAAAGACGGTGGAGGCGATCTCGGGCACGCTGCTGCACAAGCAGAACTTTCGCCGCCTGGTCGAGCAAGGCGGGTTGGTGGAGACCACCGGCAACGTCTCGACCGAGACCGGAGGGCGCCCGGCGAAGCTCTATCGCTTCCGCCGCGAGGTGGTGCTTGAGCGGCCTGCGCCGGGACTGCGCGTCAAGGCCGGGCGCGCGTAAGTCTCGAGGCTCAGCGAAGAACTCCAGGAATCCAGGCGAAGCAATTGCCAAATGAAACTTGGCAGTGCCGCGTCATTTTTTGGCCAAATCCCTTGTATTTTTGCCGATTCAGAACCACATTTAGTCTGTAGTTTGGCTAATCAACATTCAGATGATATTGCCCTTTTAGTTTGGGGCATTGGATGTAGCTTCCCACCGACGTTTTGCCGTCATCGCAATTCGGCAAACCAGCGTTCGTAAGGTTTCGCATCATGAGCAATTTCGACTACACCGCAGAGGCTGAGCTGTTCCCGGCCAGAAACTGGCGGGCCAAATCCCTTGTATTTTTGCCGATTCAGAACCACATTTAGTGTGTAGTTTGGCTAATCAACATTCAGATGATATTCCCCTTTTAGTTTGGGGCATTGGATGTAGCTTCCCACCGACGTTTTGCCGTCATCGCAATTCGGCAAACCAGCGTTCGTAAGGTTTC
>DASUZQ010000260.1:0-3838 GCA_036376815.1 Methyloceanibacter sp.
CGGTTGCGATATCTGGGTGGGCACTCAGGTGATCGGGCGCGCGCAAGCCGTCGCCGCGCAAATCACGGGGCTGCCGCCGGAGAAGGTCGTGGTGCACAATCACCTGCTCGGCGGAGGCTTCGGCCGCCGGCTCGAAGTCGACTTCATCGCGCGCGCCGTGCAGATCGCCAAGCAGGTCGATGGGCCGGTGAAAATCGTGTGGTCGCGCGAGGAAGACATCCAGCACGACATGTATCGTCCTTATTTCTACGACCGCTTGCAGGCCGGTCTCGACGCAGATGGCATGCCGGTTGGGTGGAACCATCGTATTTGCGGGTCGTCCATCATCGCGCGTTGGGCGCCGCCGGCCTTCAAGGACGGCTTCGATTTCGACACCGTCGATGGCGCGGTCGAGCCTCCTTATTCATTGCCGAACATGCGGGTCGAATATGTGCGTCACGAGCCGCCCGGCATCCCGACGGCCTTCTGGCGAAGTGTCGGCCCTTCGCACAACGTCTTCGTCGTCGAGAGCTTCATCGACGAGCTCGCTGCCGCCGCCAAGAAAGACCCGGTGGAGTACCGACGCGTCCTTCTCGGCAAGTCTCCGCGCGCGCTCGCAGTACTCAATCTCGCCGCCGAGGAATCAGGCTGGGGACAGGCTTTGCCACAAGGGTCCGGCCGCGGCGTCTCGGTCCAGAATGTGTTCGGAACGTACATGGCGCAGGTCGCGGAGGTCGACGTCGCCAAGGATGGCAGCGTCAAGGTCAAGCGCATCACCTGTGCGCTCGATTGCGGCATCGCCATCAACCCCAACACCATCGAGGCGCAAGTGCAAAGCGCCATCGTCTACGGCCTCAGCGCTGCGCTCTACGACCAGATCACGCTCAAGGACGGCCGTGTCGAACAGAGCAATTTCCACGACTACCCGGCTCCTCGTATCAATGAGATCCCGGTGATCGACGTCCACATCGTCAAAAGCAATGAGGCGCCTGGCGGCATGGGCGAGCCTGGAACCTCGGCGCTTCCGCCTGCCGTGACCAACGCGATTTTCGCCGCGACCGGGGTGCGCCTGCGCAAGCTGCCGGTCGATGGGAGCAAGCTCAAGACCTAGTGGCTTGCTCTTGCCGCTGCGAAAGCCCAAGTTCCGCTCATGTACGCGGTCAAGGAGATCTTCTACACGCTGCAGGGCGAAGGCGCGCAAGCGGGGCGGCCTGCCGTGTTCTGCCGCTTCGCGGGCTGCAATCTGTGGACGGGCCGCGAGGCGGACCGCGAGACCGCGACCTGTAATTTTTGCGACACCGATTTCGTCGGCACCGACGGCGACGGCGGCGGCAAATTTGCTGACGCGGATGCGCTCGCCAAGGCCTGCAGTAGCGCCTGGCGGGGCAATAGCGGCACGCCACCCTTCGTCGTGCTCACCGGCGGTGAGCCCATGCTGCAGGTGGACAAGGCTTTGATCACGGCACTCCATGCTGCCGGCTTCGAGATCGCCATTGAGACCAACGGGACGCTGCCGGTGCCGCGTTCCATCGATTGGATCTGCGTGAGCCCGAAGGCCGGCGCTGATTTAGTGCAGCGCTCAGGCGATGAGCTGAAGCTCGTCTATCCGCAAAGCGAGATCGAGCCTGCCGCGCTCGAGCAGCTCGAGTTCGCCCATTTCCTGTTGCAGCCCATGGATCAGGGCACGCTGAAGACCGCGGACAATGTGCGCGCGGCCATCGATTATTGTCTCGCCCATCCCAAATGGCGCTTGAGTCTGCAGACCCACAAGCTGCTCGGCCTGCGTTAGGGCTGCCGCGACGCCCCTGGCTCAGCATCACGAAATCGCCTAAACCAGCGCCATGCGTATCTATAAGGAATTCCTTTTCGAGGCCGCCCACTTTCTGCCTTCGGCGCCTCCAGGCCATCCCAACTCACGGATCCACGGACATTCGTTCCGCGCCCGTGTCACCATCGACGGCGAGCCTGATCCGACGACCGGCGTGTTGTTGCATTTCGACGATATCGAAGCGGCGCTCGCCGATGCGCGCGAGGCGCTCGATCATCACTTTCTGAACGAGGTCGAGGGGCTCGAAGTGCCGACGCTTGAGCGCATCGCCGTCTGGCTGTGGGATCGCCTGCACAACCGGCTGTTCGGTCTCACCGAGATTCAAATCTCGCGCGACAGTTGCCATGAGGGTTGCATTTATGCCGGCCCGCGGCGCCTATAATGGTCATGGCCAGAAAGACCGCCAAGCCAAAGCAACTCGGCAAGCCGACACCAATTCCGGCATCGCCCGACAAGGCGCTGCTTGAGCGCGTGCCGAATCCGCATCCCGAGACGCTCTACGCCGCCCGGTTCACCGCGCCCGAATTCACCTGCCTCTGCCCGATCACCGGGCAGCCCGACTTCGCCCATCTCGTCATCGACTACGCGCCGAAGCGCTGGCTCGTCGAGTCGAAGTCGCTCAAGCTCTATCTCGCGAGCTTCCGCAATTACGGGACCTTCCACGAGGACGCGACGGTCACCATCGGCAAGCGCATCGTCGATCTGATCGAGCCCGCCTATTTGCGCATCGGCGGCTATTGGTATCCGCGGGGCGGCATCCCCATCGACGTGTTCTGGCATTTCGGCACCATGCCCGAGGGGTTGTGGCTGCCGGACCAGGGCGTCGCCCCCTATCGCGGGCGCGGGTGATCTAGGCTCGATTCTTCACCAGCCGGTCGATCTCGATCAGCTCGGCCAGCAGCGCCGGCAAATCTTTCAGCGGCAGCATGTTCGGGCCATCGGACGGCGCATGATCAGGGTCCTGATGGGTCTCGATGAACACTCCGGCCACGCCGACGGCAACCGCGGCGCGCGCCAGAACCGGCACGAAACGGCGCTCGCCGCCGCTCTGCGCGCCCTGCCCTGCAGGCTGCTGCACCGAGTGCGTAGCGTCGAAGATCACCGGCGCTCCGATCTCGGCGAGGATCGGCAACGCGCGCATGTCTGAGACGAGCGTGTTGTAGCCGAAGGATACGCCGCGCTCGGTGATGAGCACCTGCGGGTTGCCGGCGCCGACCACCTTGGCCACCACATGGGTCATGTCCCATGGCGCAAGGAACTGGCCCTTCTTCACGTTGACCACCTTGCCGGTGAGCGCCGCGGCAATGAGAAGATCGGTTTGGCGGCAGAGGAAGGCCGGGATTTGAAGCACGTCGACCGCCTCGGCCGCGGCGGCGCATTGATCCGGCTCGTGCACATCGGTGAGCACGGGAAGGCCTGTCCGCTCTCTGATCTCGGCGAAGATCGGCAGGGCTTCGATAAGCCCCATGCCTCTCGCGCTTCTTGCGCTCGTGCGGTTCGCCTTGTCGAAGGAGGTCTTGTAGACGAGGCCGATGCCGGCCTTGGCCGCGATGTCCTTCAGCGCCTCGGCCGTCTCAAGTGCATGCGCCCGGCTCTCGAGCGCGCAGGGCCCGGCGATCAGCGCCAGCGGCAGGGCATTGCCGAAGCGTGCGTCGCCCACCGCAACAACGGGGTTTGGCGGGGGCTTCATGGCTGCTGTCATGGGCGGACCATAACGGCGGAGCGTCAGGCGTCAACCGGGTCGCTTAAAGCCCGCCCCCAGTCTTGGTCATGGCCGGGCTCAGTCCCGGCCATCCACGAATTTTGCCCAAGTCCCAAAACGTGATGGCCGGCACAAGGCCGGCCATGACGGGGCAATGAGATTGTCTGATAGAATGTTTCCACGTTCAAAATTGGGAGCGGCTCATGCAAAGTATCCGACTCACAGCCTTGCTCGCCGCTATCACCCTTCTCGCCGCACCGTCGGCGCAGGCCAACCCCATCGACGACTGCAATCAAAGCGACGATGCCGAGAAGCAGATCAACGGCTGC
>DASUZQ010000261.1:0-5376 GCA_036376815.1 Methyloceanibacter sp.
CGCGCGTCGATCTCGCATCCGGCTTCGAACCCCGCCTTAAGGAGCGCGTCATGACGAGAGTTCTTAACGAAGTCCTTGCTGCCAATGAAACTTATGCCGGCGATTTTGGCGACAAGGGCAAGCTCCCTTTGCCGCCAGGCCGGCGCTTCGCGATTCTGACCTGCATGGATGCGCGGCTCGACCCGGCCAAATTCGCTGGCCTCAAGGAAGGCGACGCCCACGTGATCCGCAACGCCGGCGGGCGCGCCAGCGACGATGCCATCCGCTCGCTGGTGATTTCCCACAAGCTGCTCGGCACCGAAGAGTGGTTCGTCGTCCACCACACCGATTGCGGCATGGAGCTTTTCACCGACGAGGTGATGCGCTCGCTGCTCAAGCAAAGCCTCGACACGGCGAAAATCGACGCCGATGGCTGGCACGATGTCGGCCGCGGGCCTGGCTCGGCTGAAGCCGATTTCATCGATTGGTTAACGATCAGAAATCAGGCTGAAAGTGTTACCAGCGACGTGCGGCGCATCAGAGCCCATCCGCTTGTCCCGGCGTCCGTGCCCATCTACGGTTATATCTACGACGTGAAGAATGGCCGGCTCGTCGAGGTGCCTGAGGCAACCAAAGCCGGCCGAGCCGCATAACGAAGGGAGTGGGTTAGACCCACCCGACTCATTTCCAGGAGGAGCCCATGAAAAGCATCAGGACCATTTTAACGACCGCGCTCATAGCTGGACTTGCCATCGTCATTGTAAACGTTGCGAGCCTCGCGGCGAGCGAGTTCGAGGGCGTATGGGCGGTGAAGGACTCAAAGGACAGGCCGTTTGAAATCACCCTTTCAGCCGATGGGAAGGCCACGAGCACTCAGGAGAAGGCCAAGGAAGGCACCTGGAAGGAAGAGGGCGGCGCGGCCGTGATCACGTGGACCACGGGCTGGACCACGAAGATCATCAAGGAGGGCGACCACTACATAAAGACGGTCTACAAGAAGGGAGTGCCCCTTGACGGTCCGCCCTCCAATAAGTCGGACGCGGTAAAGAAGTAGCGCTGACGGATCCTGCCGTTCGGTGGCCGCTCAGGTTCACTCCTGGGCGGCGGCCGCTTTCTCGATATTATCGGCCCGCTCGATACCGGTGGGATAATAGGCTCCAGTCGGCGTGGTGCCGAAGATCAACATCGCTTCACGCGCGGCCTCGATCGCCTCAGGCTCATGCGTGGCCTTGAGCATCTTGACCGCGCAGGTATCGGCATCGAGCTCCATCTGCTTCAGCGCCGGGCGGATGTAGTAGAAGGGCTGCGGCCCGAGCTGGCCGATTCCTTCATAGAACCGCCTGACATGGCCGAGCGTATGGTGACAGCATTCATGCGCCATCAGGAAGTGCCCATAGGCGGGGTTTCGCGCGAGCGTCGACGCATTCACCACGATCACGGGGCGGCCCCTTGAGTCCATCATTGACGTGGCCTGCTCCGGGAAGTCGGGCAGGAGACGCGTTGGGATGTCGCAATAAGGATTGTCGACGCTCGGCAGCCGCGATTTGTGGGTCGGATCGCTTGCGGCATAAAGCGCACCGCACCAGAGCCCTAGCCCTGCGAATATGGCCCCCGCAAGAATCGAAATCCGAATGATGGATAACCTCCAGTCAGCGACTTTGCCTGCAAGTGTAGCGCTGGTAACGAATTAGAGCCAAAGCTCTTTTCTCGATCCCGGCCAGCCTTAACGGAATCGTGATACGAGGCCGACGAGGCCTTACAGCCAGGTAAACAGCCCAAGGGCGAGCGCATGACCCGCCAACGAATCCTGCTCATTGTGCTCCTCGCCTGGGCGCTGGTGATGATCCTCCCCGATGTCTTGCGCGTCGTGCAGCCCTTGGGTTCGTTCGGCTTCTACGCCGACAACGACGGCGTAATCTACGACGTCACCGGGCCGTTTGACGCGGAGTCCGACTCCCCCGCCTGGAGGGCCGGCATTCGCGACGGCGATGAGCTCGACCTCGAACAGCTGCGGTGTCTCCCCTATGACCCCGTTGCCTGCGCCGATGCGTTGATGGTGCTCGGGGGACTTCAGCGCGTTCTGAAGGGACGGGCGGCGACTTTCGATCTGAAGGCGACTGCCGGCCACCCTGCGCGGCAGGTCACCCTCATCGCAGCGCAGGTGCCGGCCAATCCGTTCGAGCGCTTCATCGTGCTGATCGATCAGATCGCCGGGATACTCGTGGTGGTCGCCGCTGCCTGGCTCGTGTGGACGCGGCCGGGGCGCATGAGCTGGGGATTCTTTCTCTATGTGATGTGGTTCAACCCCGGTCAGTACTACGCCTTTTATGCGCTCCTGGAACAATGGCCGTTGCTCGTGCTCGGGCAGAACCTCGCCGGCGCTATTGCTGAAGCCGTCGGTTACACCGGGCTCCTTCAATTCGTTCTGCGTGCCCCGGATGACGAGCCTGACCGCAAATGGCGTTGGCTCGAACGTATCCTGCCGACAATCGCGTTGGTCCTCGCGGTCTTGATGGTGTCGACGTACGGCAACGTGACCGGATATCGCACCGAGTTGGGGACGCGCTTTTCGATCCTCGTCGGCTTCGCCGTGGCCGTCTGCGCTGTTGTTGTCCTGATTGAACGGACGCGGCGCAAACCGCCGGAGGACTTTCAGCGCATGCGCTGGGTGGTGTGGGGGTGCTTGATTGGGCTCCCGGCCTTTCTCTTCGCCGAGCTTGCCTCGAGCACCACGATCCTCGAGACGAGGTGGGAGAACTTCACGCCATCGGAAGATGTCATCGGGCTGCTCTACCTCGTGAATGGCATCCTCTGCCTGTTCGTGTTCGAGGCGGTGCGGCGGGAGCGCGTGGTGAGCGTGTCGATCCCGCTTCGCCGCGTCACCATTCTCGGCCTCACCTTGAGCATCCCGGCGCTGCTCCTGCATCACGAGGTCGAGTACATGCAGCAGCATCTCGCCATACCGAACTGGGCGTGGATCGTGATCGGCGCCGGCGCGCTTTATCTCATCACCCGCCTGCATGAGGGCGCGACGCATCTGACCGACCGCTATTTCAACCGCGATCTCGACAAGGCCGAACAAACCATCGCAGCGGCAATCCTCAAGGCGAAAGATCCGCTGGAGATCGATAAGCTGCTGGCCGAACAACCGTACCGCCGGCTCAAGCTGTCATCCGCCGCATCCTTCCGCCGCAACGGCGCCGAGTTCACGCGCGACAGCGACGGCCATGGCTGGGGCGAACAGACGGCGCGTACGCTTTCGCTCGACAGTCCCATGCTCGCGCCTTTGGCGAAGGGAGCGCCGTTCCCAGTGGAAGAGGAATACGACCCCGAGCCCGGTCTGCCATCTGGCTTCAGCCGCCCAGTGCTGGGGGTTCCGGCGTCAAATCCGCTCCGCTGTTTTGCCCTGGCACTCTATGGGCCGCATGCCTCAGGCGCCGACCTCGATGCCAACGAGCGCGCCATGCTGAAGCGGATTGCCGAGAATGCCGCCGCCGTCTACGGCGAGCTCGAGAACAACGATTTGCGGCACAAGATCTCGACGCTGGAGCGCAAGCTATCGGGAAACGCGTCGGCCCCCGCAAAGCGTTCAAAGCGCAACCGGTAGCAGCAGGCGGGCGGTCGGGGGTAGGCCAGCTCTTGTCGGACTTCGAATGCGCCCTCATTTTCTGTATGGTCGCCGCAACAAGACGAGCGAACAGTGGGGAGGGTGGAGTGGTTGGCAAGCGACAGAGTTGGGATGGCGAGCCCGACCGGCTCAATCCGGCAAGATTTGTGCTGCTGATCGCCTTCGTCGGCGGAATTGTCGCACTGATCTGGTGGGCCTACGCCACCGGCCATATCAAGCATGTGGAGACCGTGCCGCCGCCCGTCACCGCGCCAACATCGTCGACCGCGCCCATGTCGCAATAAGATCGGTGTGCCCGGCGCGAATTTGAGAGCAAGGATCGGAGTGCGGGCGGTCGAGGAGGAGCGTATCTCGGGACCAACGCCAAACGATCCTCAAGGACTTCGATAATGATCCGTACCCTCGAAAAGCCGCTGCCCCTTTCGTCCCGCGACGAGGCCCGCTGGAAGGCCGTGGTCTCCCGCGACTCCTCCTTCGAAGGGCAGTTCTACATGGCGGTGAAAACCACCGGCATCTATTGCCGCCCCGGTTGTCCTGCGCGTCTCCCCAAGCGCGCCAATGTGCGCTTCTTCGACACGCGGGACGAGGCAGAGCGGGCAGGCTTCCGTCCTTGCAAGCGCTGCAAGCCCGACCAGCCTTCGCTCGGGGAGCTTCACGCCGGGAAGGTCGCCCAAGCTTGCCGGTTGATCGAGACCGCCGACGAGGCGCCGAAGCTCGATGCGCTCGCCGAGGCCGTGGGCTTGAGTCCCTATCACTTCCATCGCATCTTCAAGCAGGCCGTCGGCGTGACGCCAAAGGCTTACGCCGTCGCGCATCGCAATAAGCGCGTGCGGGCCGGGCTCCCGGTGAGCGACACCGTGACCGCGGCGATCTATGACGCAGGCTTCAATTCCAATGGCCGCTTCTACGCCAATGCGTCGGAGGTTCTCGGCATGGCTCCGACCGACTTCCGTGAAGGGGGCGCCGGACAGGACATACGCTTCGCCATTCGCGAGTGCTGGCTCGGCTTGGTTCTGATCGCCGCGAGCGAGAAGGGCGTCTGCGCCATTCTGTTCGGCGACGACCCTGGGGAGCTGCGGCGCGATCTGCAAGACCAGTTCCCGCGCGCGCAGCTGATCGGCGGCGACAAATCCTTCGCAGAGCTCACCGCCAAGGTCCTCGCCTTTGTCGAAGCGCCGGCAGACGGGCTCGACCTGCCGCTCGATATTAGAGGCACCGCCTTCCAGTATCGCGTTTGGGAGGCGCTCCGCCGCATCCCGGCAGGCTCCACGGCGAGCTATGCGGAGATCGCCGAGAAGATCGGTGCGCCGAAAGCGGTGCGGGCCGTGGCCCGGGCTTGCGCCACGAACCGCATCGCCGTGGCCATCCCTTGCCACCGCGTGGTGCGGTCAGACGGCGGTCTCTCAGGCTACCGGGGAGGGGTTGAGCGCAAGCACGCGCTGCTCGAGAAAGAGGCCAAGGAGGCCAAAACCAAGTTCAAGCTAGCACCCTAGCCGTTGTACGGTCGGGCAGGGCAGTCCGAACTAAAGGGCTGCCTTGCGCTCCATCGCCAGCTCGGCCTCCAGGCTTTCGACGTCTCGGAAGATCGTAACCACGGCGAGCGTGCGGCCACTTCGCCTAAAACGCACGAGGCAATCCTTGCCGGCGATGTTGCCGTCGATCGCGAGCTCGTCCCATTGCTCGGCATGACCGACATAGTTGATCGGGACGTCGTAATGCTGGCTCCAGAAGAAGGGGACGGAATCAAATTTCTGGCGGTAACCGAGCAT
>DASUZQ010000262.1:0-6314 GCA_036376815.1 Methyloceanibacter sp.
CCAGATCCGTACTGGAGGCCGTGCGACTACTCGCTTGACCCCGCAATATCCCGAGGGTTGTGGCGAATAGCGACGGCGCGCCAGGCAGCTAGCTAAAGCCAACCCGCAATAAGGTCTGCGAGCACAATCGCCGCAACGGCCAAAAAAATGCCCGCGTAGAGGATCGGGACGAACCACCAGGGCTCGTGGTCGTGTGCATCGGGAGGAGACATTACAGCGTAAACGAAGGTCCCGACGCTGCGTTCCTACTATCGCGGTTCGATAGGGTGCGGCATAATTCCAATGATGGAGAGGTGGCAGAGAAGCTATGTCGTCGTGGGCGTCGGCGTCGCGTTGATCTTCGCGCTGGCGATGATCATCGGTGATTTCTTTGGCGGCCTCTTGGGGATGTTCGCTTGTGCGCTGCTCGCCGGAGTGGCATGCGGGGCGCTTGTGGCGAACGATGAAAGAAAGACCTGACAGTCGTCGTCGGCTAGAAGCGGCCGCGTCCTAAACTCGGGCACAGATTCAAGAGGAAGCCTGCATCAGCACCTCGACATGGGCGGCAGTCGAGCGCGCGAGCGCCTGAAGATTGTAGCCGCCCTCGAGCGTGGAGACGACCCGGCCGCCGGCATGCGTCTCGGCCATCTCCATGAGCTTCTCGGTGACCCAGGCGAAATCCTCCTCGGTGAGCTCGATCTGGGCAAGCGGGTCGTCGCGATGGGCGTCGAACCCCGCCGAGATCAGCAGCACGTCCGGAGCGAAATCGTGCAGCGCCGGCAGGATGCGGCTCAAGAACGCCTCGCGAAAGCGGGCGCTGCCGTCGAGCGGATTGAGCGGCGCGTTGAAGATGTTGCCGGATCCGGTCTCGCTCAGTGCGCCGGTGCCGGGGAAGAGCGGCATCTGGTGGGTTGAGCCGTAGAACAGATCCTTGTCGGACCAGAACGCATCCTGCGTGCCGTTGCCGTGATGCACGTCGAAATCGACCACCGCCACGCGCTCGGCGCCATGGGCGGCGCGAGCATGCAGCGCGGCGATGGCCACGTTGTTGAACAGGCAGAAGCCCATGGGGCGAGACGGCTCGGCGTGGTGTCCGGGGGGCCGCACGGCGCAGAAGGCATTGTTGGCGGCGCCCGACATCACCTGGTCCATGGCGTAGACGATGGCGCCGGTAGCCCTGAGCGCAGCGTCGAAGCTTTTCGGGCACATGGCGGTGTCGGGGTCGAGCCAGACGAGGCCCTGCCGCGGGCTTGCGGCGCGGATCGCCTCCACGTAGCGCGGGGGATGCAGGCGCTCGATCGCGGCAATGTCGGCAAGGGGCGCCTGCTCGCGCTTCAGCGCGGCGAAGGCTGGGGCTGAGAGGG
Organism: Methyloceanibacter sp.; assembly: GCA_036376815.1. Classification (GTDB taxonomy): domain Bacteria; phylum Pseudomonadota; class Alphaproteobacteria; order Rhizobiales; family Methyloligellaceae; genus Methyloceanibacter. The sequence goes on from DASUZQ010000262.1 coordinate 1,344, forward strand.
CCTTGTCGACTGCGCGCAGGCGATCAGGCCGCTCGGGGTGGCCTTCCCCCATGTCGTGCAGCAGGCAGTCTGGATGGGTGAGGAGGAGGGTAGGCATTAAGCAGAAGCACTCAAACAGGCGGGCAGGTCGCTTGACCCGCCAATGCTAACACGCGAAATGGAATAAATAAGCTAATTGAACAAGGCGTTGCCCGCTTGCCATGACGATCGTCGCTGCCACGAAAGAGTCGATCGACCGCGCCGCTAAAGCGCTGGCGAAGGGTGAGATCGTCGCCTTTCCCACCGAGACGGTGTACGGGCTCGGCGCCAATGCTCTCAACGCGGCTGCTGTCGCCAAGGTGTTTGCCGCCAAGGATCGCCCCCGCTTCAATCCTCTGATTGTGCATGTGCTTGGAGAAGAGGAGGCTGAAGCCTACGCCGCCGTCAACGACACGGCACGCAAACTGATCCACGCCTTCTGGCCAGGGCCCCTGTCTTTGGTGCTGCCGCGGAAATCCGGTTGCGCCATCGCCGATCTCGTCAGCGCCGGTCTCGACACCATCGCGCTCCGAGCCCCGAGCCATCCAGTCGCCCGCGCCCTGCTTGAAGCGGCGAGGCTACCCATCGCCGCGCCGAGCGCCAACCGGTCCGGCCGGGTAAGCCCGACTACCGCCGCCCATGTCGAGGCCGGGCTTGGGTCTCTGCCGGCCATGATCCTCGACGGCGGCCCATGCACGCTCGGGCTTGAGTCCACGGTGCTCGGCATCGAAGGCGATGAAGTCTCCTTGCTTCGCTTGGGCGCGTTGCCGCGGCAGGAGATCGAGACGGTACTTGGGCGCAAGCTTGCTAGGCGCAAGCCCACTAGCCACGTGACCTCGCCAGGTCAGCTCGCCACCCATTATGCGCCGGTAACGCCGCTTCGCCTCGACGCGAGCAAGCCGCGCCATGGCGAAGCGTTTCTCGCCTTCGGCCCGAACGCGCCAAGTTTCGCCGGGCCCACGATCAATCTCAGCCGGCGCGGCGATCTGACCGAGGCGGCAGCGAATTTCTTCGCCGCGCTCAGAACTCTCGATGAGGCTGGCGCAGAGACAATCGCGGTCATGCCGATCCCCGATCGTGGCCTTGGCGAAGCCATCAACGACCGGCTCAAGCGTGCGCGCCTGCCTGCGACCTTGACCGCCAGCGCCGATCTTCCATGACGCCCGACCAAGAGCCCTGCAGGCGGCCGAGCGATGAGACGCTCGACGCGCTCGTCCGCATCGTTGGCGAGGACCACGCGGTCCGCGACCCCGAGGCCATGACGCCTTATCTCGTCGAATGGCGCGATCGCTATTTCGGCAACGCCGCGCTCGTGCTCAAGCCGGGCTCGACCGCCGAAGTTGCGGCGATCATGAAGCGCGCCAACGAGACGCGCACGGCGATCGTGCCGCAAGGCGGCAATACCGGGCTGGTCGGCGGCCAGATCCCATTCGAAAGCGGCCACGAGGTGGTGGTGAGCTTGAGCCGCATGACCCACGTCCGCGATATCGATCTCGACGGCAACACCATGACGGTCGAAGCAGGACTTGTGCTCGCCAATGCGCAAGCAGTGGCGGCGAGCGCCGGGCGGCTGTTTCCCTTGAGCCTCGCCTCGGAGGGCAGCTGCCAGATCGGCGGCGTGCTGGCCACCAATGCCGGCGGCATGGCGGTGCTGTCCTACGGCAGCGCACGCGATCTCACCCTCGGTCTCGAAGTCGTCCTCGCCGACGGACGCGTGTGGAACGGGCTCAAGCGCTTGCGCAAGGACAATAGCGGGTACGACCTCAAGGACCTGTTCATCGGCTCCGAGGGCACGCTCGGCATCATTACCGCCGCGGTGCTGCGCCTCTACCCCAAGCCCGCCGAAACGGTAACGGCGTTCGCCGGGCTTTCTCATCTTGACTCCGCCATCGCCTTCTTCTCCCGCGCCTATGCCTTGGCGGGACCTGCTCTCACCGCTTTCGAGCTGATGCCGCGGCTTGGCCTCGACCTCGTGCTGAGACACGTGGGCGGCGCCCGCGATCCGCTTCGCGCTCCGCACGCTTGGTATGTGCTGCTGGAGCTGTCGAGCCCGCGAGAAGGCAACGACATCACCCGCATCGCCGAAACGCTGCTCGGCGAAGCCGTCGAGGCCAAGGAGATCGACGATGCCGTCATCGCTGCATCGCTGGCGCAAGAGCGCGAGCTTTGGCGCCTGCGCGAGCTGCTGAGTGAGGTGCAAAAACACGAAGGCGGCTCCATCAAGCACGACGTGGCGGTGCCGGTTGCCAGGGTCCCTGAGTTCATCGCCCGCGCCAATCAGCTCGTCGAGCTGATGATCCCCGGCGCGAGGCCAGTGCCCTTCGGCCATCTCGGCGACGGCAACATCCACTACAATGTGAGCCAGCCTCCTTCGATGGATCGCGCCGTGTTCCTCGCCAATTGGGAGGCGCTCAACGCCGCGGTGCATGAGATCGTGCTCGATCTCGGCGGCTCGATCAGCGCCGAGCACGGCATCGGCCGGCTCAAGCGCGATCTGTTGCGTCACGCCAAGCAGCCGCTTGAGCTTGAGATGATGCGCAAGATCAAGCAGGCGTTCGATCCGAACGGCATCCTAAATCCGGGCAAGCTGCTCTAGCTTACAACAGCAATTGCGTCTGCAGCGGCTGCTGGATGCCGGGCTCGTCGCGGCGCGAATCGTTGATCATCGGATGCATCTCGATCGCCTCGAGGAGATCGTCGGGCGCCGGCTGCAACATGTCTTGCGCGGCCTTCAGCTCCGTCGTCTTGCAGTCGAGCCACGCCGCGAAATGCTCTGGCCCCAGCACCACCGGCATACGGTCATGCAAAGGCGTGATGGTGGCGTTGGCGTCGCAGGTGATGATGGCGACCGAGTCGATTTCGCCGCCGGCCCGATCCCGCCAGCGCTCCCAGATGGCGGCAAAGGCCATCAGGCCGCCTTTGCGCGGGCGGAGCAGAAAGGGTCGCCGCGCGCCCTTGGGCCCGGTCCACTCGTAGAAGCCGTCAGCAGGCACGAGGCAGCGCCGCTCGGCGAAGGCGCTGTGGAAGGCTGATTTGGTCGAGATGCCCTCGGCACGCGCATTGATCATGGGAGGACCGGCTTTCGGATCCCTGACGAAAGACGGCAGCAGGCCCCAGCGCATCATGCGGAAGCGCCGCTGACCGTCGGCGTCGATGCACACCACGCCGATGTCTTGCGTCGGCGCGATATTGTAGCGGACCGGAAAATTCGGCGTGTCGCGATAGGCGAAGGTGGCGCGCACGGCTTCCGGCGGAGAGGTGAGGCTGTAGCGGGAGCACATCGGCAGATAGATGGGGCTGCCGGAAAAGGCGAGCAAGCCACCGGCTCCGCAGTCGCCGTGGAAGGCCCGGGAATCGGCGCATTATCCGCCGGCCACGCACCAGGCCCGGCGCCTAGCTTTCGCCGCCAAAGCGCGTTACTCAGATTGCATGAAACGAAGGGCGCCCGCGCTTGGATTCGGGGTCTGCGTGCTCGCTGTGGCGATGCTCGGCTGGGCGCCGGTGGCCGAGGCGCAATTCTTCTGGTCGCCGTTCTTCCAGCAAGAGCAGCCAAAACGCCAGAAGGTCCGCCCAGCCAAGCCGAAGGCCCCGGCAGACGATCTGCCCCCGATCATTCCGCGGGAAAGCTCGACGCCGCCCCCGCCTGACGACAGGCCCTATGACGCCAAGCTTCTGCGGCTCGCCGAGATCCTCGGCGCCGTCCACTATCTGCGCGAGCTATGCGGCGCCCAGGAAGGCCAGCTCTGGCGCGACCAGATGAAGGAGATCGTCAGGAACGAAGGCTCGACCGCGGTGCGCCGCGCCAAGCTCGTGAACAGCTTCAATGACGGCTATCGCGGCTATCGCCGCACCTACCGCACCTGCACCTCCTCGGCCACGCTCGCGATTACCCGCTTCTCGGTCGAAGGCGCGCAAATCGCTGCGGCCCTCGCCAAGCCGTCGCATTACGCAAGCCGCGGTTCGAGCGACGCGACCTCGGGCTCGACAACGACCGCCACCGACGCAGCGCCTGCGCCCGCCACCGGCACCCCTCCGGCAGCGACGAACAGCGCTGCGCCAACTACAGAGGCAAAGCCTGCCGAGGCCGCCAAGCCCGCGGCCAATCAAACTGAGGCGACGCCTCAGACCCAAGCCAGCCAGGGCCAGGCTGTCACTCCCGACACCGGTCAGGTCGACGGTGCGGAGAAACCCAAGCGGAAGAAGCGCAAGGCTGCCAAGGCGCAGCCCGAGGAAACCCAGCAAAGCATTCCGTTCTTCGGCACGCGCAGGTAGGGGCCCCTCGGCGCCCGGAAAAGGGCCTCAGACTCCGCCTGATTAACCGTTAGTTCGCCTTTTTCCCCCGTTTTGCGCGCGTCCGTGCCAGTTTTTGGCTTAAGCACAAGGGATCGCGAAGACAGGGGATACCCCGTTGCAGCCGGCAGAGCGTGCAGGAGAGACCGCAGAGGACAAGGCTCGGAGCCAAGAGGCTCTCCGATACATCCTCGATGCGTGGGAAGAGGCGCTGCATGACGGTATCGAGCCGGAGATGCTCGCCAACGCCGCGCTGTTCGCAGCGCTCGCCGATCTCGTCGCTGCTTACGGCGAGGACGCCGTGGCCAAGATGACCGGCGGGCTGTCCCGCCGCATCCAGCATGGCGAGTTCACGCTTAACCGAACCCCGCAATAGGGGCTTAGCCCCAGCCGAGAACGAGCTCATTGACCAGCAGCACGACGCCGAAGGCGATCAAGAGCGTGCCTGCGATGCGGTTGATGAGTCTCAGCCGGCCCTCGGTCAGCCGGTGCCTGATGGTGGCGATCAGCTCCGACAGTCCAAGCCACCACAACAGGCTCCCGCCCATCACCGACACGACGAGCAACAGCGCCTCGAGATAGGTGTCGAGGCCGCCGATCAGCGAACCGAGTCCGCCGATGAGCGCGAGCATGCCGAGAATGGCGCCTGGATTGGAGATGGTG
>DASUZQ010000263.1:0-2400 GCA_036376815.1 Methyloceanibacter sp.
CGCTCCGTCAACCCGCGCAAGAGCGCGGGTGCTTCGCTTCGCTTCGCCCCCTTCGGGGTGACTTGCGCTGCGACATCCCAAGTCGGCCTTGGCCGACTTGGGCATTTTCTCCGCAAGTCGGGCAAGCCCGACTTGCGCTGCTCTGCCGGTTGGCAGGTCGGGACGAAGGGATGGCCGCTTCGATCGAACTAAGGGATGGGATGAAGAAAGGAAGAAGGGGTTTGGAAGCGACCGACGCTCGCGTCAACCGCGAGACCGCCTTGGCCGCGCCAACTCATTCCCTTGGTGAGACGCGAGGCCTAATTCCCTCGGAGCCGACATCTTCAGGACAGCACGCAAGCGGGGAGCCGTCACCCGAAGGGCCGTAGCGTAATGTGTGGACGGCCCCTCGAATGCAAGGAAAAGTTTCGGGTGGCTCGGACGGCTGGGTCGTATGCAGTCATGTGTACGGCCTGTTGGTGCGGCCTGTTGGGGTGAGCCGCTGGCCTTGATGAAATCCGCGGATCGGCTCCCAATCAGCGAAACGCGCTTTGGCGCGCCAAGCGCTTTGCGGGTTCTGCCTTTCCCCGGTTTACGACCGGTCCGTCATCATCTCCCGAGCATTTTCGCTGCTCCCGGAGGGTTGGCGCCCGCCGGAACCCGTGAAAGGCTTACGCCGGCCGCGGCAAGCGCGCCGGCGCTCGATAGCTCTCGCCGCGCGCCAGCATGGCCCAAATGACGCGCGCCGTCTTGGCGGCCATGGCCACGGCGACGACCAGCCGCGGCCGGCGCTTGATCATGCCGGCGAGCCACGCCGAGGCCTTGGCGGGTGTGGCCAAGGCCTGGCGCAGCACCGCCATTTGGCCCATCACCAGAAGGGTGCGCAGTTCTCGATTGCCCGCCTTAGAGATGGACCCGATGCGCACCTTGTTGCCGCTCGAGTTCTGGCGCGGCGTCAGGCCGAGCCAGGCGGCGAAGTCGCGGCCGGTCCGAAACCGTTTAACGTCGCCCGCCAGCGCCCGCAGCGTGCCGGCCGCCACGGGGCCGACGCCAGGGATCTTCATCAGCCGCCGGCTCGCCTGGTCGGCCACTGCCAGCCGCTTGAGCTTATCGTCGAAGGCGGCGATGCGCGCTTGCGTCGCCTCGATCATGTCCGCCAGTTCGCCCAGCGTCTCGCGCGCAAGCTCCGGCAAGTCGCCTTCGCCGGCCCGCACGAGCGCCAGCAGCCGCGCCGAGCCGGCTGGCCCGAGCGGCGCCACGACGCCAAACTCGGTGAGATGGGCGCGCAGCGTGTTCACCAAAGCGGTGCGCTGGGCAACCAGGAGGCCACGGGTTTTGTAAGCTTGCGCCAGCGCTTGATCGTCCCGGCTCTTGACCGGAACAAAGCGCATGTGCGGGCGTCCGACTGCCTCGCAGATCGCCGCCGCGTCGGCCGCGTCGGTCTTCGAACGCTTCACGTAGGGCTTCACATAAATCGGCGGGATCAACCGAACCGTGTGGCCGAGCAGGCTCAGCTCGCGCGCCCAGTAATGCGCCCCGCCGCAGGCTTCCATGCCGACAAGACAGGGTCCAAGCCGCGCAAAAAACCCCAGAACGCCAGCTCGCGACAGCCGCTTGCGCACCGTGACCGTGCCCGCCGCGTCAGCCCCGTGAACCTGAATAACCTGCTTGGCAATGTCGAACCCAATCGTGGTAACGTTCACCGGACGGCTCCTCTGTGAGCGATAGTGACAACCATCACTCTTGGCACATCCGATGCCGTAAGAGGGGCCGTCCACCCCATCAGCGAAGGACGGCGAAGCCGTTGACGGCTCCCCGCTTGCGTGCTGCCCTCAAAAGGTCGGCAGAGGCCCTAGCATGAGCCGCCGCGGGGGCTCTGGGGCTTGTCCCGGCCATGACCGGATGCAGACCCATTCGCCAATTTCACCGCTGTCATCGAACTGCAACGGGAATCGGCCATGCCTTGATCGGCATCGAGGCGGGTGGAGATATTGGCCGAACCCATCGACACGATCAGGGTGAGGACGCTGTTCCTCTCCGACGTCCATCTCGGGACCAAGGGATCCCAGGCGGACATGCTGCTCGAGTTCCTTAAGCATTATGACGCCGATACGATCTACCTGGTCGGCGATTTCATCGATGGCTGGCGGCTGAAATCGGGTTGGTACTGGCCGCAGGCCCATAACGACGTGGTGCAGAAGCTGCTGCGCAAGGTGCGCAAGGGGACGCACCTCATCTACATCCCCGGCAACCACGACGAGTTCCTGCGCGACTATGCCGGCAATAATTTCGGCGGCATCGAGGTGATGGACAGGGCCGTGCACGAGGCTGCCGACGGCAGGCGCTATCTCGTCATCCATGGCGATCAGTTCGACATCGTCGTGCGCCACGCGCCCTGGCTGGCGCTGCTCGGCGACTGGG
>DASUZQ010000264.1:0-2797 GCA_036376815.1 Methyloceanibacter sp.
TTCCGGTGTTGAAGAGCCGGCTATGAAAGCACGCATCGCTGTTGCCGGCGCGATCCTGCTGAGCCTTGGGCCGCTGCTGGAAGCTTGCGCCAATCCAGAGAGTCGGCAGGCGAGCGTGCAGGCGGCGGAGGCCGCGTCCGAGGCAAAGGACGATGCGGCGTGCCGAGAGAAGGGGCTGACCCCGGGGACCGAGCCTTATGACGCGTGCCGTAACACCTTGGCGCAGGCGCGTAACGACGAGGCCGCGGCTCAGGAGCGGCGGAGGATCGAATTCCAGAAGACGATTGGCGCCGGCACCTCGGACTACACCGGGCACTAGCTCCCCTTTGAGGGAGAAAGCTCACCGCTTGCCGGGGAAGTGCGAGGCAAAGTCGTCCGTAGTGTTGACGTTGGGGTAGAGAGACGCGGGAACGGGGACGCCGAGAAAGTCGCAGAGCGGCTCCCAGCCTTCGCCGGACTCATGGACGAGAAGCCGCTTCCGCGGCATGAGGCGGCGCACTTCCTCGTTATGCGCGTTGAACACGGCAATCGCGTTGTTTTTGTCGAGCGAGCCGCCGAAGGTGTTCTCCACGATCAGCGTGTTGATCATTTCCATATGACGGCGGCGCGCCGGATCGACCGCGTCGAGGCTCGCACGCATTGATGCAAATTCCAGCATGCGGGCGAAGATCGTGGCGGCGGCGCTTTCGTACCAGGCTTCCGGATCGCGCAAGGTGAGAACGATCTTGGCTTGCGGGTTTGCCGCGGCGAGCTCCTTCCAGAGATAGGTGGTCGGCCAGTCGACGGTCGACGCGTAGCCTTTCAGCATCGGCCGCCAGTCGCTGCTCTCACCTTTCGCCAGCGCCAGCCACAATGCGTCGTGCTCGGGATGGGCGTTGACCTCGATCATGTGGTAGCAGGGGCCGAGGCCAAGCTCTTCGAGCGCCGCTTTCAGCGACAGCGTTCCGGTTCGCCCGAAGCCCGCGCCGATCACTTTGAGGCTCATGACGTCCGCGACCAGCGTCGCCGAGACGACGCGTTACAAAGCGCCGAGCTGGCGGAAGAGATTGTACCGATCGTATTCGACCCAGTCCTCGGCCAGCTTCTCGCCCGCGAACCTGCCGATGATGATGACGGTCCAGGTCGCTTTGCGGCCGGTCGCCGGGATTCCTTCCCACTCCTTGCGCTGAGTGGCTCGCCAGGTTCCACGCCACACGCCTTTGTCGCCGGAGAAGAAAAGGTCGTTCAAAGTGTAGGCGGCGTCGGGAAACGCATCGAAGAAGCCGGCCATCGCTTCCTTCCAGGCGTCGATCCCATACAGGCTGCGGTCGCCGAGCCAATGCGAGACGAGATCTTCCTTCATGTATTTGTCGAGCGACTTCAGATTGTGGCCATTGAACACATCCTCAAGATAGGCGCGAACCGCTGCATCACGCGGATCCACAGGCATCACCAAAGCCTCCCTTTGCTAGCGAGCGACAAAGAATGGCGTGACTTTGCGCTGATTGTCATGCGTCATTTCAGGCGCCGTCGAGGCCTTCCAGGATTGGAACGCGGCGGTGGCAGCCTCGGTTATGCGCTATAGTCTTCACACATCCGAAGGGCGGTGAATTCAATGGCCAAGATTGTCTATCAGATTGTGGAGCATGACGGCGGCTGGGCCTACACGTCCGGCGGCGTCTACTCAGAACCCTTTCCCAACCACGAAGCCGCGGTTGCCGCGGCGAAGCGGGCTGCGGCCGAGCAGGAGCTGCCCGGCGCCACCGAAACCATCGAGTATGAGGACGACAAGGGCATATGGCATGTCGAGGTCGATCCCGGCGACGACCGGCCCGACACCGAGGTCGTGGACGAGGAGGAGTAGCCAAGACCGCGCGCTCAAGTGCCCCGCCGGGCGTGGCGCTACCGGCGGTGGATGGCGCTTTTTTGAGCGTTCTGCTATGCTTTTAGTTAATGTCTACGCGAGCCGTTATATCTTTGTTAACAAAGGCACTTCGGCCTCCGCTCGGCCGGATGATGCGCGTCGGATTCTTGTCCCTGGTGATGGTCTGGCTCGCTTTGCTCCGCGCGCTTCCGCAGGATTTCCCCAAAAACTTTCCGTAAAAGGCCGAGCGCTCTTTTGCCGCACGGCTTCGCTCGCGCTGGTGGCGCTTGCTGTTGCGCTTGCGGCTTCGCCCCTTCCGGCGCACGCCGACGACGTGGAGAAGGGTATTGAAGCCGCGGCTGCGGTTGCCGCAGGGCCAAAGCCTTTCGTCGATACGGTGTGCCCTCTGATGCGGGAGGAGGCGGACGCGAAAGGTCTGCCGGCGATGTTCTTCGTGCGGCTCATCTGGAAGGAGAGCCGTTTCAACCCGAGCGCGGTGAGCCCCAAAGGCGCGCAAGGGATCGCGCAGTTCATGCCCGGCACCGCGGCGGACCGGGGTCTCGACGATCCGTTCGAGCCGAAGGCTGCCATCGTCCATTCGGCGAGCCTGCTCGCCGATCTCAAAAGCGAGTTCGGCAATGTCGGCTTGGCGGCGGCGGCCTATAACGCCGGCGCCGAGCGGGTGCATGCTTGGCTCGATGGCCGCTCGAACCTGCCGGCTGAGACCATCGGCTATGTGTTTTACGTCACCGGCCGCGACGCCGAGGAGTGGAAGCTGCCTGAGACGCAACTCCCTGAGGCGATCAAGGCGCCAACCGAAGACGTGGTGGAATCGTGCCGCAAGCTCGCGCCTCTGGTGGTGCGCGCGGTCTACGAGACTGAGCCTCTGACCGCGAGCGGGGCGTGGCGGCCTTGGGGCATTCAGGTGTCGACGTCGTTCTCCAAGGCGCGGGC
>DASUZQ010000265.1:0-2522 GCA_036376815.1 Methyloceanibacter sp.
CGCAGGATAGCAGAATGAGCCCGTTCTCGTTGGCCACTTTCATCAAGGCCTGGGTCAATTGCGGCGCCGGCTCGGCACTCGCGGTGTCCTTGACGAGCTCGATGGCGCACATGGCGCCGAGCCCTCTCACGTCGCCGACGCAGTTGAGGTTCGAACGGGCTTTGATCTGATTGCAGCGGTCGAGGACGATCTTGCCGATGGCATTGGCGCGGTCGCAGAGCTTTTCCTCCTCGATTGCGTCGAGCACGGCGTGGGCTGCGGCGCAGGCGACAGGATTGCCGGCATAAGTGCCGCCGAGACCGCCTGGGTTTGAGGCATCCATGACGTCGGCGCGTCCGGTGATGGCGGACAGAGGAAGGCCGCCGGCCAATCCCTTGGCCATCGCCACGACGTCGGCCTTGATGCCTGAGTGCTCGAGCCCGAACATTTTTCCGGTGCGGGCAAAGCCAGTCTGAATCTCGTCGGCGATCAGGACGATGCCGTGCTCGTCGCACAGCGTCCTCAGCGAGCGGAGGAAGTCGAAGGGAGCGATATAGAAACCGCCCTCCCCCTGCACCGGCTCGACGACGATGGCGGCGATGGTCGAGGCATCGGTCGTATATTTGAACAGCGCCTTCAGCGCCGCGAGACTCTCCTCGCTGGAGACCCCGTGATAGGTGTTGGGGAAGGCGACGTTGTAGACGTCGGCTGGGAACGGTCCGAAGCCCTTCTTGTAAGGGACGACCTTGCCGGTGAGCGCCATGCCCATATGGGTGCGGCCGTGGAAGCCGCCGCTGAACGAGACGATCCCCGCGCGGCCGGTAAAAGCGCGCGCGACCTTCACCGCGTTCTCGACGGCTTCCGCGCCGGTCGAGACCAGCATGGTCTTGGCCGGTCCGGAAACTGGGGCAATCGCGTTCAGTCGCTCGGCCAGGCGCACGTAGGATTCGTAAGGCGTGACCTGGAAGCAGACGTGGCTGAACGCCTTCAGCTGCTCCTCGACGGCGGCGATGACCTTCGGATGCTGATGGCCGGTATTGACCACGGCGATGCCGGAGGCGAAGTCGATATAGCGCTTGCCGTCCTCGCTCCAGATCTCGGCGTTCTTGGCGCGCTTGGCGTAGATGGCGGTCGCGTGACTGACGCCGCGCGGCACGGCCGCCATCCTTCGCTCATGAAGCTCTGCCGAATTTGGCATTTGGACGTTCCGTTCCCTTCGAAAGTCTGTTTGCGAAACGCGAGGCGTCAGGACTGGAGCACGACCGGGCTCGTTCCGGCCCAGCTCACCCAGACCTTCTCGCCCGCGCTGAAATTGTCCTGGTCCCAGCGCGAGCGGTTGGGACACGAGATCTGGATCAGCCGGCCGTTGGCGAGCAGGACGTGGTAGATCGAGATATCGCCGAGATAGGAGATGTCCTTGATCTCTCCTTTGGCGACGTTGTGGGCGGCCGCACATTCGGGTACTGCCGGCGGAGTGTTGGCATCCTTGTGCAGGGTCATCTTCTCGGGGCGGATCGCGACCCAGACGGAAGAGTCCTCGTTGCCGGGCACGCCGTGAGGAACCTGGACGGGATAAGGGTCGAGCTCGGGGCAGGCAACGATGGCCTCGTCGGGTTTGTCGTCGATCAGCTTGCTCTCGAACATGTTCACCGAACCGATGAAGTCGGCGACGAAACGGGAGGCCGGAAACTCGTAGAGGTCTGACGGCGTGCCGAGCTGGGCGATCGCGCCCTTGTTCATGACGGCGACGCGACACGCGATCGCAAGCGCCTCGGTTTGGTCATGGGTGACCATGATGAAGGTGATGCCGACCTTCTGCTGCAGCTGCGACAGCTCGAAGCGCATGGCCTCGCGCAATTTTGCGTCGAGCGCCGAGAGCGGCTCGTCGAGCAGCAGAACCTTCGGCTTCTTCACCAGAGCGCGGGCGAGCGCCACGCGCTGGCGCTGGCCACCCGACAGTTGATCAGGCATGCGCTTGGCAAGGTGGCCGAGCTGCACGAGGTCAAGCGCTTCCTGCACGCGCCTTTCCCGCTCGGGCTGGGGCACGCCGTCGATCTTGAGACCGTAGGCGACGTTGTCGGCGACCGACATATGCGGAAACACGGCATAAGACTGGAACACCATGTTCACGGCGCGCCGGTTGGGCGGGATCTCCGCCATGTCCTGCCCGTCGATCATGATGTGACCTTCCGTCGGCACTTCGAGGCCGGCAAGCATGCGCAGCAATGTCGTCTTGCCGCAGCCGGAGGGCCCGAGCAGGGCGAAGAACTCTCCCGGAATGATGTCGAGGCTGACATTGTCCACCCCGATTGTTGTGCCCCACCGCTTCGAAATGTTGCGAAAGCTGATAATGGGTTTAGCGCTGGCTTTGGTGGCGGCGGCTTTGATGCCACTGGCTAGTGCTTGGTCCACGGCACTCATCCTTTCAGTTTTTCTGCGCTCGGCGCTGCATCACCATCATCACGATCATGAGCATGATGGTGAGCAGGATCAGCATGGTCGATGCTGCATTGACCTCGGGCGTCACCGAGAAGCGCAGCATT
>DASUZQ010000266.1:0-2223 GCA_036376815.1 Methyloceanibacter sp.
GAGTCACGCTGATGCGAAACCGCGATGCCATCGCGATCAGATGGCATCCGACTTGGCCGCCTCCGCCAAACACCATGATCCTCGATCCCACGGCACCGCCTTTGTTAAGCGCGCGCCACCCCTACGAGAGGCGCCTCGGCGTGTGGGGGCGACACCTTCTCATCGAAGGCTTCGCCGGCGAAGAACGCGATCCACAGCTGCCACAGAACGAATGCCAGGACGGTCAGGAGCGCAATAATCCCGAAAATTTTACCGTAATGCAGCGGCATGATCCCTCCTTGAGCCTCGCGCCAAACCTCGGGGGCGAACCTGGACCAGCATCGGCACCAATTGCAAGGCTAGATGGAAGGCCTTAGGAAGGGCCAGGCTGACCACCCCCGCTTCAGAGGCGCATCGGTGCAAGATATCGCGGAGCAGCGTCCCTGGGCCGGTGTGCAGCCTCTCGGCCATTCCGGCGCGCCGCGCGATGTTCTCGTCGTCTGCGCGACCTTCCGCGACCATCGCGAGCTGCGCCGGCTCGCCCGTCCCGGCTTCACCTACCTGTTCCATGACTATGCCAGCACCAGCCTCGAGGAGCTGATCGACGGCAGGGCTGAGGGTCTCGACGGCGTCGCCGATCCAATTGCCGAGATCGCACGTCTCGGCGCCGAGCTCGCCGGCCACGATATTGCGGCGATCGTCAGCACCGACGACTATCCGGGAGCCGCGCTCGCTTCGGCCCTTGCCAAGACGTTGGGGCTGCCCGGTCCGGACCCGAAGGTCAGTCTCATCTGCCAGCACAAATATCTGTCGCGCCTTGCGCAGGCCCGCATCCTTCCCGAAGCCCTCCCTCCCTTCTGGCCGATCGACGTCGCCGCAGGGGCCGCGCTTCCCGACGGCATCGCCTTCCCGGCTTTCGTCAAGCCGATGAAGTCGTTTTTCTCCATCGGCGCGCAAAGGATCGGCTGCGCTGCCGAACTTGCCGAGGCCAAAAGGAGGTGGATCGCGCTCGACGATTTCTTCCTGCCGCTCGAGCGGCTGCTCGAACGCGAGGCGGGCGTCGAGATCGGCTCCACGCGCCTCATCGCCGAAGGTCTGCTCAAGGGTCATCAGGTCACGGTCGAGGGCTATGCCTTTGGCGGGGAGGTGGACATCCTCGGCGTGACCGATTCGATCTTCTTCCCCGGCACGCTCGCCTTCTCGCGCTTCGAATATCCATCTGCCTTGCCCGACGGAGTTCAGGAGCGCATGGCAGAGATGGCGCGGCGGCTGATGGGAGGGCTCGGCTTCGACAACGGGCTGTTCAACATCGAGATGATGTACGACACACAAGAAGACCGCATCGCCATCATCGAGATCAACCCGCGCATGGCTTCGCAATTCGCCGACCTCTACGAGAAGGTCGACGGCACCAATTCCTATGAGGTTCTTCTTGATATCGGCACCGGGGTCAGGCCCTCGCCGAAGCGGCGCGAGGGCCGATATCCATTCGCGGCGAGCTGCGTGCTGCGCACCTTCGAGGATTATGTGGTGGCAGCACTTCCTTCCGAGGACAAGCTCGAGGAGCTTGAGTATCGCTACCCCGATGTCAGGCTGGAGATCCACGCCACGGCGGGGCGGAAACTTTCCGACGAGTTTCAGGACGGGACGAGCTTCCGCTACGGCATCGTCTCCCTTGGGGGACGCGATCGGGCCGACGTGCTTCAGCGCTTCGAGGCGTGCCGCGCGGCGCTTGGCATCGTGCTGTTGCCGGTTGGCGGAGACCGAGTGAGTGTCACCGCGGCGCCGATGCTGGCAGACTCAGCGATGGGTGCCGAATTGAACCTCAACGTCAGCGGAGTGTAGCCTTGCGAACAACAGCCTTGCTCGTCCTCGTTCTCTGTCTTGCTGCCGGCTTGCCGCAGGCCCGCGCCGGCGAGGCTGAGACCATCGCCGCCGTCAACGCTGCTGCGGCTGCGCTCGACGATGCCTTCGAGCGCCAAAGCGCCGAGGAGATCAAAAGCATGATGACGGCTGACCATATCGCAGTGTCGTCTTACTACGGCGCTCCGCAAACGGTGGCCGAGCAGATCGCATCTTTGCCTGAGCTCAAATATTACCAGACCATAATCGGTGCCGTGAAAGTGGATGTGCTCGGCCCTGACGCCGCCATGCGGACCTTCACAGCGCGGCTCGACGGTACCTACAAGGGGAAGCAGATAACGTCCCCTGTTTTCGTCACCGCCATCATCGTGCGGCAGGACG
>DASUZQ010000267.1:0-9962 GCA_036376815.1 Methyloceanibacter sp.
CCCTTTTCCCGCTCGATTCGCCTTGCGCTCGCCGAGTGCGGCGTCGAAGTGACGCTCACCGAGGAGCGGCCTTGGGAGTGGCGTCCGGCCTTCCTCGAGCTGAACCCGGCCGGGGCGCTCCCTGTGCTGATCACCGATTCCGACGGCCCGATTTCCGGCGCCTACGCCATATCCGAATATCTCAACGAGAGCGTGAGCAGCGAGGGCGAGGCGGCCAGAGGCTTCAAGCTCTTCCCCGGCGAGCCAGTAGCGCGTGCCGAGACGCGCCGGCTGGTGGACTGGTTCCACCGCAAGTTCCACGATGAAGTCACCTCCTATCTGGTCGAGGAGAAGGTCTATCGCCGCTACGGCCCCGGTGGGGGCTCGCCGAATACCGACGCGGTGCGCGCCGGCCACGAGAACTTGCGCTATCATCTCGCTTATCTCGGTCATCTCGCCGAGACGAGGCCCTGGCTGGCCGGAGAGGCGCCGAGCTTCGCCGATCTTGCAGCGGCGGCGCATCTGTCGACGCTCGACTATCTTGGCGAGGTGTTCTGGGAGGACTACGAGCCGGTCAAAAGCTGGTACGCGTTGCTCAAATCGAGACCGTCGTTCCGGCCATTGCTCGCCGACCGGGTCGCAGGCTTCATCCCGTCAGGGAGCTATGCCGACCTCGATTTCTGAACTGCGAGCGACTGTCGAGTAGATGTGTCATGGCGCTTACGCTGAAAGAACGGATCGCACGCGAGGCCAATGAATTGGGCTTCGCCGCGGTGCGGTTCGCCGGTGCCGACCCGCCGCCGGGCGCGGGCGCCGCCTTGGAGGATTTTCTCGCATCCGGCCGCCACGGCGACATGGCATGGCTCGCCGACAACAAAGAGCGGCGCAAGTCTCCCCGTGCCATCTGGCCCGAGGTCAAAAGCATCATCATGCTTGGGCTTAGCTACGGGCCTGAGCGAGACCCGCTGCAAGCGCTTGGCATGCGCTCGCGCGGCGCCATCTCGGTCTATGCGCAAGGCGCCGACTATCACGACGTCATCAAGTCGAAGCTCAAGGCGCTCGCCGCGCGCGTGCGGGACATAGCGCCCGGCGAGGTCAAGGTCTTCGTCGACACCGCTCCGGTGATGGAAAAACCGATCGCGGCGAAGGCCGGGCTCGGCTGGCAGGGCAAGCACACCAATCTCGTCTCGCGCGACTTCGGCTCCTGGCTGTTCCTCGGATCGATCTTCACCACCGCCGAGATCGCTCCGGATCAGCCGGAAGAGGATCATTGCGGCGCCTGCCGGCGCTGCCTCGACGTCTGCCCGACACGCGCGTTCGTCGCGCCCTATCAGCTCGATGCGCGGGCCTGCATCTCCTACCTCACCATCGAGCACAAGGGACATATCGCAATCGAGTTCCGCGAGGCGATGGGCAACCGCATCTTCGGCTGCGACGATTGTCTCGCCGTGTGCCCGTGGAACAAATTCGCGAAGGGCGCGCGCGAGGCAAAGCTCGCCGCGCGGGCCGGGAGCGACAATCCTCCTCTCGCCGAGTTGTTGCCGCTCGACGATGCCGCCTTTCGCTCCCGCTTCGGCGGCACGCCGATCAAACGCACCGGGCGCGACCGGTTCCTGCGCAATGTGCTGATCGCCGCCGGCAATTCCGGCGATGAGAGCCTCGTGCCGCAGGTTGAGCAGCGTCTTTCCGACGCCTCGCCGCTCGTGCGCGCCATGGCGGTGTGGGCGTTGTCGCGGCTTGCGCCTGATTGGGCGGCGGCGGTCCGCGAATCCGAGGCGCAAGGCGAAGCCGATCCAGCCGTCGCCGAAGAATGGGCGAGGATCGGGGCGTGAATCGCCTGTTCTGCTTCGGCCTCGGCTTCTCGGCCGAGGCGCTGGCGCGGCGGCTCGCGGCCAAAGGCTGGAGCATTGCCGGCACTGCCCGCGACCCCGCCAATATCGAGCGGCTGCGCGCCGAGGGCTATGAGGTCTGCCGCTTTGCCGGAGAGCCGGGTAATGCGGAGCTGGTGGCAGCGCTCGCCGGAACCACGCATCTTCTCCACTCGATCCCACCTGGGAGCGAGGGTGATCCGGTGCTCCGCCATTACCGCAATGAGATCGCGCGTCTCCCGATGCTCGAATGGATCGGCTACCTCTCGACTGTCGGGGTCTACGGCAATCATAAGGGCGCCGTGGTCGATGAGGCCGCCATGCCGCGTCCCCATAACGAGCGCACCAAAGCGCGAGTCGTGGCCGAGAGCGGCTGGCTCGCCTTCGGCGAAGAGATCGGGCGGCCGGTGCAGGTGTTCCGCCTTGCCGGCATCTATGGCCCCGGCCGGAGCGCGCTCGACAAGCTCAGAGCCGGCACGGCACGGCGCATCGTCAAGCCCGGGCAGGTGTTCAACCGCATCCATGTGGAAGACATCGCGAGCGTGCTCGAAGCCTCGATGGCGCGGCCGCGGGCAGGCGCCATCTACAACGTCGCCGACGACGAGCCTGCGCCGCCTGAGGACGTCATCGCCTATGGCGCTGAGCTGTTGGGCATCGAGCCGCCGCCGGAGGTGCCGTTCGAGGAAGCCGATCTCACGCCCATGGCCCGCAGCTTCTACGGCGACACCCGCCGCATCTCAAATGCGCTGATCAAGTCCGAGCTTGGGGTGCGGCTTGCCTACCCGAATTATCGGGAGGGCTTGCGCGCTCTTGCTCGCCAAATGTGAAGAGCGCGCCAGATGCCACGGCCTGTCCACTTCCTTGTACTTGCTTTCGCCGTCCTCGTTGTCGACGCGAAAGCCGAAAACGCGGAGGTCCGACCCTGCACCGAAGACGCGATGATCGTGTTCGACGCCTCGGGCTCGATGTCAGGGGACGGCTGGGGCTATGGCAGCGAAAGCGCCGGTAGCGTTCCCCGCATCGACAAGGTGCGAACGGCGATGCGGGAAATTCTGCCGAGCGTGACGCGCTTTCGCCGAGTCGGACTGATCACCTACGGCTCTGGCGCCTGGAACCAATGCACCATCCGTCTCGATCTCAAGCCGACGCCGAATGCCGCCGATCGCATCATGGCGTCGATCGACGCCTTGAGACCCGCCGGCAGAACGTCTCTCACCGACGCGGTCGCGCAGGCGGCCGATGTGCTCGACTTCCGCCACAAGCCAGGTCTCATCGTCGTTCTTACCGACGGCGAGGAGACTTGCGGCGGCTCGCCTTGCGATCTTTCCGAGAAGCTTCATGCCGACGCCGACCAGCTGACGGTCAACGTCATCGGCCTCAGGGTGAAGAATTACGCCTGGATGGGTGATCAGGGCATCCTCGACGCCAAATGCCTTGCCGAAAAGAACGGTGGCCAATACGTCCCGGTGGATACATTGGCCGGACTCCGTGAAGGCGCTGGAGAAGACCCTTGGGTGTCCCATGGTGACGCAAGCGTCACCTATCCGGCACGGCCTGCCAGCTTCGCGATGGTGGCGGTGAGGCGTAGCAGGTCTTGGGGCGCCGAGAGGCGATGATCGCCGCCCTTGATCAGAGTCAGCTCGACATCGGCGCCGGTGAGCAGGTCGACCAGCGCGACTGCATGGCGCCAGGGCACGTCAGGGTCACGCATGCCCTGCAGGATGCGCACCGGGCAGCCTGGATCGAAGGGGTGGCCTTCGATAAGATGTGCGCGACCTTCCTCGATCAGATGCCTGGTGATGGGATAAGGATCGGCATAGGCTGACGGCACATATGTGACACCTTTCGCCGCGATCTCCTTCGGCAACTCGCGCCACATCAACGTGTCGGTCATATCGAAAGCAGGCGCGATCAGAACGAGGCCCGCGAGCTCATCACCGCGTCCTTGGCGTGCGAGGTGCCGCGCGAGCAACAACGCGATCCACCCGCCCATGGACGATCCGATGACGATGCGTGGCCCGTCGCCCAGCAGCTCCCACACCGCGATCGATTCTTCGAGCCAATCGCCGATGCTGGCGTTAAGCAAATCCCCGCCGGAGAGCCCATGGCCGGAATAGTCGAAGCGGATCATGGCAAGGCCCTGCTCCGCCGCCCATTCCGCTATCGCCGTTGCCTTGGTGCTCGCCATGTCGGAGAGAAAGCCTGAGAGCCAAAGGAGTGCAGGCCCCTTCCCTCCCCTCCGGCGATATGCGATGCGCCTGCGCCTCACACCGGCGCCGACCTCCAGGAATTGCGGTTGACTATCGTCCATCCTAAGAAACTGATGACCTTTCGCCGCGCATCCGGGAAGCGAAGCCCTCATTCATGGTGACCATACTCCAGGTCGTACCCCGCCTCGATGCTGGGGGAAGCGAATTAGCGACCATCGAGATCGCGCAGGCGCTGGCCCGCGCCGGCGCGAGCGCACTGGTCGCCACCGAAGGCGGCCGCATGGAAGATGCGGTGGGCAAGGCCGGCGGCGAGATCGTGACCCTTCCGGTGGCCAGCAAATCGCCGTTCACCATCCTTGCCAATATCAGGCGCCTCACCAGGCTGATCCGGGATCGCAAGGTCGATCTCGTGCATGCGCGGAGCCGCGCGCCGGCTTGGAGCGCGTTGCTCGCGGCGCGGCGCACCGGCAAGCCGTTCGTCACCACCTATCACGGCGCCTATGGCGAGATCGGTCCGTTCAAGGCCGCCTATAACAGCGTCATGGCGAAGGGCGACCGCGTCATCGCCAATTCCCACTACACCGCGGCGGTGATCGAGTCGCGTGCGCCACGTGCCAAGGATCGCATCCGCGTCATCTATCGCGGCGTCGACCGCAACGTCTTCGATCCTGCCGCCGTCGATGCGCAAGAGGTCGACGCACTCAGGGCTGCTTGGGGGGTTCCTCAAGGCACCAAGATCGTGCTGCATGCCGCGCGCCTCACCAGCATCAAGGGCCAGCGCGACCTGATCGCCGCCGCCGCGCTCGCCAGCGCCGAGGGCGCGCTCCGCAACGCGGTGGTCATTCTCGCCGGCGACGCGCCTGGACGCGACGCCTATCGCGAGGAGCTCCTCGGGCTGATCGCGCGCCACGGCCTCGGCGACAAGGTACGACTCGTCGGACATTGCCGGGAGATGCCGGCGGCCTATCTCGCATCCCAGGTCGCGGTCACCACATCGACAGTTCCCGAGACCTTCGGACGCACCAGCGCCGAAGCGCAAGCCATGGGCTGTCCCGTGATCGTTCCGGATCTCGGCGCGCTGCCGGAGACCATCGCCGCTCAAGGGCAAGGCCAGACCGGGTTTACCGGATGGCTGTTTCCGCCGCGCGATATTGCCTCGCTCGCAAGCCTCATCGGCCGAGCCCTTGCCCTCACCCCTTCGCAGCGGGCGGCGATCGCCGTCCGCGCGCGGGAGCATGTTGCGGCGAATTTCACGCTGGCGCAGATGCAAGAGGCGACACTTGCCGTCTATGACGAGCTGCTCGGCAGCGATCTCGCCGAGAAGTTCAAGAGCGCCTCACCAGCAGAGCTTGGCGCCGGTGGTACAAACGACCGGTGACACCACGCCCTTCCAGCATAGAGTGTAGGCGGTGTCGCTGACCACATCGGGTGGAAGGAACAGGCTGGGATCGACCTCGCTCCGCCAATAGGGAACCGGCCGGGGTTTCTGCGCGTACTCGCTGACGGGCGCCGTCACGCCGTTGTCGGCCTTCCATTTGTCGATCGCCTCGCGTAGCGACTTTTGCGATGCCTCGACGGCGTTCGACTTTACAAGCGCATCGGCGGTGCCTGAGATGAATATGCATCGCGTGAACTGAGCCGAAGCCGGAAAGGGCGTGACCCAACAGGCGAGAGCCACCAAGGCGAGCAGCAGGCTTCGGCACATTCAAAGTCCCCCCTCGAAGGTTCAGGCGCAACGATGCCAAATTTGCCGGAAAAGTACAAAGGCCGTGCGACGTGAACTGCAGCGGCTTGACTTGTCAGCCGGGTTGCCGATCCTATAGAAACCTTAGGTTCGCTCCCGGGACGGCCGATCAGGCTTCACCGGGAGCGGCTTTAGGACGCGCCACAACAGAGGAGACCGACACATCGCAAGACGGCCGATGAAACTTACTCCCGACAGGGGGGGCCCGCGTATCAACGAGGGCATTGACACTCCGAACATCCAGCTCATCGACGCTACCGGTAACAATGTCGGCGTGGTCGGCATTGCCGATGCCTTGGCGCGCGCCGCCGAGGCAGGGCTCGATCTCGTCGAGATCTCGCCCAATTCCGAGCCGCCGGTGTGCAAGATCCTGGATTTCGGCAAGTACAAATATCAGGCGCAGAAAAAGGCCGCCGAGGCGCGCAAAAAGCAGCGCACCGTCGAGATCAAGGAGATCAAGATGCGGCCGAACATCGACATTCACGACTATGACGTGAAGATGCGCTCGATCGTCCGCTTCTTCGAGGAGGGCGACAAGGTGAAGGTCACCTTGCGTTTCCGCGGCCGCGAGATGGCGCATATGGAGCTCGGCGCCAAGCTGCTCGACCGGGTGAAGCAGGACACCTCGACGCTGGCCAAGGTGGAATCGGAGCCAAGGCTCGAAGGCCGGCAAATGGTGATGGTGCTCGCGCCGCGCTAGGATTTCTGGCTCTCACCCTTGCGTTCCGGCGTCAATCCACTCTATAACGCGCCGTTCTTAAGGAGCCGCCCGGCGGGGCATGCCGTGGCGGCTTCCATGCTTCAACCATCGATAACCATGGCTCCGTCTCACTTGAGACCGCGGGCCGCCAAGAAGGAAGCCAAATGCCCAAGATGAAGACCAAGAGCGGTGCCAAGAAGCGCTTCAAGGTCACGGCCACAGGCAAGGTCAAGTGCCAAGCCTCGCGCAAGCGGCATGGCATGATTCAGCGCCCGACCAAATTTATCAGGAATGCGCGCGGAACCATGGTCCTCTCCGACGAGGACGCCAAGATCGTGAAGAAGAATTTTCTGCCCTACGGCCGATAGAGCCTAGGGCCGACTTCGAAGGAGCACCCAATGTCACGTGTGAAACGCGGCGTTACCAGCCATGCTCGCCACCGCAAGGTGCTGAAGAAGGCCAAGGGCTATTACGGCCGCCGCAAGAACACCATCCGCGTCGCCAAGCAGGCGGTGGAGAAGGCCGGGCAGTACGCCTATCGCGACCGCAAAGTGCGCAAGCGCACGTTCCGGGCGCTGTGGATCCAGCGCATCAACGCCGCGGCGCGCCTGCACGGGCTCACCTATGGCCGGTTCATCGACGGCCTGAACAAGGCCGGGATCGAGCTCGACCGCAAGGTGCTTGCCGATATCGCCGTGCACGAGCCGGCAACCTTCCAGAGCCTGGTCGAGGCCGCTTCAGCTGCGGCCAAGGCCTGAGCTTTAAGCCCCCGTGGCCGAGACGCCCACGGCTCAGACCGCTTCGCTCGAGGGGATCGAGGGCGAGCTGCTTGCCGCGATCGCCAAGGCAGGCGACCTCGGCGCGCTGGAAGAGGTGCGCGTTGCCGCACTCGGCAAGAAGGGCCGCGTCTCCGAGCTGATGCAGACGCTCGGGCGCATGGCACCGGACGAGCGCAAGAGCTTCGGCCAGGCCGTCAATCAGCTCAAGGATCGGGTCGGAGAGGCGCTCGAGGCCAAACGCGAGGCGCTTGACCGTGCGGCGCTCAGCGCGCGGCTCGCGTCTGAGCGGGCCGACGTTACCCTCCCCGTGCGCGAAGGCCCGCTCGCCGAGGGCCGCATCCACCCGGTGAGCCAGGTCGCCGACGAGATCACCCAGATCTTCGCCGATATGGGCTTCTCGATCGCCGAAGGCCCGGACATCGAGACCGACTTCAACAACTTCACCGCGCTAAACATCCCGCCCGAACATCCGGCGCGACAGGATCACGACACCTTTTATTTCGCGGAGGGGCCGGACGGCACGCGGCCGGTCCTGCGCACGCATACGAGCCCAGTGCAGATCCGCACCATGCTCAAGCAAAAGCCGCCGCTCCGCATCATCGCGCCGGGGCGCGTCTATCGCAGCGACAGCGACCAGACCCACACGCCGATGTTCCACCAGGTCGAGGGCTTGGCCATCGACGAGGAAACCCATCTCGGGCATCTGAAATGGGTGCTCGAGGAATTCTGCAAGGCGTTCTTCGAAGTGCCGCAAGTGAAGATGCGCTTCCGCGCGAGCCACTTCCCCTTCACCGAGCCATCGATGGAAGTCGATATCGGCTACGCCAAGGTCGGCGACGAGATCAGGATCGGCGAAGGCGATCAGTGGCTTGAAATTCTCGGCTGCGGCATGGTGCATCCGAACGTGCTCAGGAATGTGGGGCTCGATCCGCAACGTTATCAGGGCTTCGCCTTCGGCCTCGGCATCGACCGCATCGCCATGCTGAAATACGGCATGCCGGACTTGCGCGCCTTCTTCGCGGCCGACTTGCGCTGGCTCAAGCATTACGGCTTCCCCTCTTACGCCGTGCCGACCCTCGCCGGCGGACTCGGTCAGTAGGCATGAAGTTCACGCTCTCATGGCTCAAGGAGCATCTCGACACACGCGCGAGTGTCGCGGAGATCGCCGATACGCTCACCCGCATTGGGCTCGAGGTCGAGGAAGTGTTCGATCCGGCGACCGCGTTCGCGCCCTTCAAGGTGGCGAAAGTGGTGAAATGCGAGAAGCACCCGAACGCCGACAAGCTTTCCGTCTGCGAGGTCGATACCGGCACAGAGCGCCTGCAGGTGGTTTGCGGCGCACCGAACGCGCGTGAAGGCCTCAAGGGCGTGTTCGCGCCGGTCGGAAGCTACGTGCTAGGCATCGACCTGACCCTCACCAAGGCCAAGATCAGGGGCGTGGAGTCGAACGGGATGTTGCTGTCGGAGCGCGAGCTCGAGCTGTCCGACGAGCACACCGGCATCATCGAGCTTTCCTCCGACGCCAAGGTCGGCAGCCCGGCGGCGAAGGCGCTCGGACTCGACGACGCGGTGATCGAGATCGCCATCACGCCCAACCGTCCCGACTGCCTCGGCGTGCGCGGCGTCGCCCGCGACCTTGCCGCTGCCGGCCTCGGCAAGTTGAAGCCGGATACGGTGAAGCCGGTCAAAGGCAGCTTCGCCAATCCGGTTCCGATCAAGCTCGAGTTCGGCAAGGAGACCGCGAGCGCCTGCCCGGTCTTTGCCGGACGGGTGGTCAGGGGCGTGATGAACGGACCGAGCCCTGACTGGCTGCAGCGGCGGCTGAAGGCGATCGGGCTTCGGCCGATCAACGCGCTGGTCGACATCACCAATTACATTTCATACGACCGCGGCCGGCCGCTGCATGTCTATGACGCCGACAAGCTGAAGGGCGCGATCCGCGCCCGGCTCGGCAGAAAGGGCGAATCCTTCAAGGCGCTCGACGGCAAAACTTACGAGGTCGATTCCGACATGTGCGTCATCGCCGATGAGAATGGCGTGCTCGGGCTTGGCGGCGTGATCGGCGGGGAGGAAACCGGCTCGACCGGTTCGACCACCAACGTGTTCATCGAGTCTGCCTATTTCGATCCGAAGCGCACGGCGCGCACCGGACGCAAGCTGAATATTCAATCCGATGCACGCTTCAGGTTCGAGCGCGGCGTCGATCCGGATTTCGTGTTGCCCGGCCTAGAGCTTGCCACGCGGATGGTGCTCGACATTTGCGGTGGGATACCAAGCAAGGTCGAGATCGCCGGCAAGCCGCCAAAGGCGAACGCGGCCTTCGCCTTCGATCCAAAGCTGGTCAAGAAGCTCAGCGGCCTCGAGCTGAAGGGCGGCGAGATCAAACGCCTGCTCGGCGCGCTTGGCGTGGAGCTCAAAGGCACGGCATCAAAGCTGAAAGCGGCTCCGCCCTCCTGGCGACCGGACATTTCCGTGCCTGTCGATCTCGTCGAGGAGGTGGTGCGGCTCGTGGGGGTCGATCAGGTTCCGGCGACGCCGATGCCCCGCGAGGCCGGCGTGGCCCGCCCGGTGCTGACCGAGATGCAGTCGCGGACGCGACGCGTGCGACGCGTGCTTGCCGCGCGCGGGTTGGTCGAGGCGGTGACCTGGTCGTTTATCGCGCCCGATCAGGCGAGACTGTTC
>DASUZQ010000268.1:0-4708 GCA_036376815.1 Methyloceanibacter sp.
TGTCATCGACTCGATGCAGCTCACCGCCAAGCACCGGGTGGCGACGCCGGTCAATTGGAAGAACGGCGAGGATGTGATCATTGCCGGTTCGGTGTCGGACGAGGAGGCGAAGTCCATTTACCCGCAAGGCTGGAAGGCGCCGAGGCCTTATATCCGCATCGTACCGCAGCCGAAGGGCTCCTAAGAGGCCGCAACCACCGCGAGCTCGCGATGGCCTTACCGAAGACCCCTGCGCTCACCACCGACTGCGTGATCTTCGATGCCGAGGCGCGCGTGCTCCTGATCCGCCGCGGTCACGATCCTTACGCCGGCAGCTACGCCCTTCCCGGCGGCTTCGTCGAAATCGGCGAGACGGTGGAGAACGCCTGCCGGCGCGAGGCACTCGAGGAGACCGGCATCAAGATCGATGTGCTCCGCCTCATCGGAGTCTATTCCGACCCGGCACGCGACCCTCGCGGCCACACGGTCAGCGTTGCCTATGTGACGATATTGCCGCGCGCTGTCGTTCCAAAGGCCGGCTCAGACGCCGCCGGCGCCGAATGGATCGATGATTGGCGGAGCGTCGAGCTTGCCTTCGATCATGCGCAGATTCTAGAAGACGCCGAGGCGTTGCTCAAGGTGCGTCGCCGAGATTAGGCGAATTGCGGCGGAAGGAGCGGGCACTGACACCGAACCAGCGGCGGGAAGCGCGGCTGAAGGCGCTGAGCTCGGAGTAGCCGACCCGCGCCGCGATGTCGGTAAGCTTCAGCGAGCTCTCCATCAAATAGCGATGGGTCAGGCAGCGCCTGGTGTCGTCAAGCACACGCAGGAAGGATGTGCCTTCGGCTTTCAGGTGGCGATGCAGGCTTCCCGGCGTGAGGCCGAGCTCCTCGGCGACGTGCTTGGGACCGAAGCTGCCTTGGTGGAGGCAGCGTGTCATCGCCTCGCGAACGCCGTTCAGCGGATGGTTCGCGGATTTCTGCCGCTCGATTTCTTCTTCGCAGAAGCGCTTGACGAGATGGAGCAGCTGCGGGTCGGCATCGGGCATGGGGAGAGCGAGCGTTGCTGCGGAGATCGTGATCGAGTTGACCTGCTGGTCGAACAAAATGCGAGAACCGAGGTGCCGCTCGTATTCGGAGATGTCGGCGGGTTGCCGATGCATGAGGCCGACGGAAACCGGACGCCAGTGGCTTCCGACCGCGGCCCTGATCCGCGACACGAAGCGCATCAAGACAAAGTCGGTCATCTGGACGGCGTTCGGTATGGTTACGGGATAGGAGAATTCAATGCGGCCGGCACCGGCAGTCTCGACGAATGCGAGATGGTTGGTGGCGAGCACGGGTTGAAAGCGCGCGAAATTGCGCAAGCCCGTCCTCAAGTCGGGCGAGTTGGCCATGAGATAGCCGAGCGGATTGGCGGTGAAGCGCCCCCTCGTTCCGTGTTTCAGGCCGAAATAGCGATCGCCGGTGACGCGCGCAGCAAGCGTCAGCGCTCTTATGAATCTCTCAAGCGAGATCCAGGCGAGATCGTCTCCATGGTCAAGCAAGAGTCCGGCCTCGTCGAGAATCGGCCGGTGATCTACGCCGTAGTCGCGCAATAGATCGCGTAAGCCCGATAAACAAAGGGCCCTGACGCGGTGCTCTCCGACGTGCTGGACTGGGGGCCTGTTGAGGTCAGGCCTTATGCGCTCGTTCATTTTCCACCGTCTGTGCAGCCGAGAATTGTATGCTGACTGTCCCGCTCCTGCTGGGCGAGGTC
Organism: Methyloceanibacter sp.; assembly: GCA_036376815.1. Taxonomy (GTDB): domain Bacteria; phylum Pseudomonadota; class Alphaproteobacteria; order Rhizobiales; family Methyloligellaceae; genus Methyloceanibacter. Next base: position 1,738 of record DASUZQ010000268.1, read on the forward strand.
AAGTCGCCCCTGATCCGTGTCAATCCCATCCAGCGGCCTTTCGTGGCAACATAAAATTAGGCGTTAGGGGGAACCTCCGAGACGAACGGCCCATTATGACTGAGGAGGACATCAGCGTCCCCAGCGGGAGATTTGTGCGCGATTCCAGTCTCGCCGAATTCGAGCGAGCTCTGGAAACGCTCATTGTGCTTGCCCACAGCCAGGGCCGCAACTTTCTTGCCTATCTCCTGATCATGGCTCTGATGCATTTGCGCGAGGAGGAAGATCAGGGGCGCCCCGGAGCCACCCACTGAGGCGAGACCAGCGGCTTTAGGCCAGATTCCCTGCTTTTCCCGGCGGTGCTCTAGGCTCTTTTCCCGCGATGCTCTATCTAAGCGTGATGGAGTGTCGCCAATGAACGAAGCACCGCCCGCCAAGGGCTTTGCGCCAGTAGGCGTGCGCCTTGGCGCCAAAGGCGAGGCCACGGGCAAGATCGGCGTGCTCCTCGTCAATCTCGGCACGCCTGAGGGCACCGATTATTGGTCGGTGCGCCGCTACCTCAAAGAGTTTCTCTACGACCGCCGGGTCATCGAGACCAACCGCGCGCTGTGGTGGGTGATCCTCAACGGTATCGTGCTCACCGTGCGGCCGTCAAAGAGCGGCGCCAAATACCGGTCGGTGTGGAACGAAGCGCTCGACGAATCTCCCTTGCGCACCATCACCCGCTCGCAAGGCGAAAAAATCGCGGCTGCACTCGCCGCGCGCTCAGATATCGTGGTGGACTGGGCGATGCGCTACGGCAATCCGAGCATCGCCTCGCGCATCGAGGCGCTTCGCGCGCAAGGCTGCGACCGCCTGCTCGTGTTCCCGCTCTACCCGCAATATGCGGCTTCGACCACGGCGAGCGTAAACGACAAGGTTTTCGACGCGCTGAAGACGATGCGCTATCAGCCGGCGCTGCGCACGGTACCGGCCTATCCCGCCGATCCCGTCTATGTCGAGGCGTTGGCCCACTCCATCACGTCGCATCTTGCCGGGCTCGACTGGGAGCCTGAGGCGATCCTCGCTTCCTATCACGGACTGCCCAAGAGCTATGTCGAGAAGGGCGATCCATACTTCGCGCAATGCGCGCTGACCACGGAGCGCTTGGCCGAGGCGCTCGGGCCTCTCGGCGCCAAGCTCAGATACACCTTCCAGTCCCGCTTCGGACGCGCCGAGTGGCTGCAGCCCTATACCGACAAGACCGTCGAGGCGCTGGCCAGCGATGGCGTGAAGCGGATCGCTATTCTCACCCCCGGCTTTGCCGCGGATTGCCTCGAGACGCTCGAAGAGATCGCCGAGGAGAACAAGGAGATCTTTCTTGAGCACGGCGGCGAGAACTTCACCTACATCCCCTGCCTCAACGACAGCGATGGCGGCATCCGCGTGCTGCTGCATTTGATCGAGCGCGAGCTGAAGGGCTGGGTCTAACCGCGTAAGATGCCTGCCATGGGTGGCGACCATGACTGAGCCGGTCCTACCGGTCGAGCCGGTGGGCCGAGCCATCGGCGCCACGGCCACTCTGTTATTTGTCGGCGGCTTCGTCGACGTAGTCGGCTTCATCGCGTTGTTCGGACTGTTCACGGCGCATGTCACCGGCAACTTCATCATGCTTGGCCTCGAGATGGTGCATGCGACCAAGCTCGCCATCGCCAAGCTGCTGGCCGTGCCGATCTTCATCATGATGGTCGCGCTGACGCGGCTGTTCGTGTTGCACTACGAGAAGAGGGGCCAGTCTCCCTGGCGAGAGATGCTGCTCGCGCAAGCGGTGCTGCTCGCCTGCTTCATGATTGCCGGCGGCCTGACCGCGCCGCACGAGGATCCCAATGAGCTCGGCCCGGTGGCGGCTGGCCTCCTCGGGGTCGCAGCCATGGCGGTGCAGAACGCCGGGAGCCGGCTGATCCTTGCCAATCACGGACCAACCACAATGATGACCGGCAACACGACGCAAGCCGTGATCGATCTCGTCGATCTCCTGCGCGGCCTTCCCGAGGAATACCCGCAAGCGAGGAAGCGGTTGAAGCTGCTGGTCCCCGCCATTCTCGCCTTTACGCGGGCGCGTTGCTCGGCGCCTATGCCTATGTCACCTTCTCATTTTGGTGTTTGATCATTCCGATCGTAGCGCTGCTCGCGGTGGCTTGGATGGTGGCGGTGAAGCCCGCGGCGAGCGCTTGAACCTCGCGGGGGGGGGCGAGGGGATGATGAAACTGCTGAGGCTGCTTCTGCTCACTGGAAGCGCCGCTGTCGCGGGCTGCGCCACGCCCATGACCATGCGCGAGATCCAGGCGGTCAAGCCAAATTGCGGGCGCATCGACCGGCAGATCGCGATGCTGGAAAAGGAAAAGGCCGAGAACGATCAGAGGCTGCTAGCCGGCATCCAATCGGTCGCGCCGGCGCTTGCTGCGCTCAATCTCGTCGCCGGCACCTATGGCCGGAACGTCGCCATCGCCACCGGAGACTGGGCGGCGGCCATCGACCGCAAGCTCGCTGTGCTCCGTCGCGCCACAAAGTCTTGCTAGTTTTGGCTGGTTTCCTGGCTCTCATTCAGCGGCGGTTCAAGTTGGAGCCGTTAGAGGGAAACGCTATCATCGCCGCCGTCGCGATCGCCGGCTCTCCTGGCTTGAGGGGGAAGCAATGGTCCGCCTGATTGCCGTCTTGGCTTTCTGCCTGCTTCGGGGTTGGCGAAGCCGCTCCTGGAGACGCTGAGCCGCGAAAACTATCCGATCGCCATGACGTTCCTCGGCATCTTCAGTCTTGAGGGGGGCGATGGCTTTACCAAGGACACGGCTGAGGGGCTGCGCCTGGTTCGTCAGGCCGCTTCGGCCGGGGATGCTCTTGCGGCTGTCATGCTTGCTGGCGGGTACGAGTTTGGCCGCGAGGGCCTGTCAAAGGACGAGGCGGAAGCGCTGCGCTGGTACCGAAAGGCGGCCGATGCCGGAGCCGCCGACGGCAT
>DASUZQ010000269.1:0-3866 GCA_036376815.1 Methyloceanibacter sp.
GTTGCTAGGGGATTAACCTGACCGTCAGAGATCCGTCATCGAGAGGGATGATGGTGACCCGCGCGCCTGACGCGAGAGCAGGGGCGTCTGGAGGCCGCACGATAAGACAGTCGGCGCGGGCGAAGTCTGCCATAAGCGAGCTGTCCTGGGCGGGAAGGGGGGTCACATGCCGATCGCCAGCCTCCCATTGCGACGTCGCCCGCATGTAATGCTGGCGGGGGCCATTGGCCTCGACGGCCTGCCCAAGCGTCGCCTCGACATGCCCGTCGCCCTCGCGCAGCCCGAGCAGGCGGTGCAGCATCGGTACCAGGAACACGAGCCCGCAGACGAGCGCCGAAACGGGATTGCCGGGAAGCCCAAGCACCCGCTGAGGACCCAAGCGGCCATAGAGCAGGGGCTTGCCCGGCCGCATGGCGATCTTCCAGAAGTCGAGCTCGAGCCCCTCAGAGCGGAGCGCCGCGCTGACGAGGTCGCGCTCGCCGACCGACGCCCCGCCGATGGTGACGAGAATATCGGCGGCGCTGCCGGTGCGGGCGAGCGTGATCAGGCTCTCAGCCGTGTCTTGGGCGATGCCGAGGCTCATCGGGTCGCCGCCTTTCGCCTCGATCAACGCGGCAAGCCCAGCTGGGACAGAGGAAACGATCTGATCGCGTGCAAGCTCGGTGCCCGTCGGCACCACCTCATCGCCGGTGGCGAGGATCGCGACTTTCGGCTTGCGGCGAACAGGAAGCTCGGCGTGATTCATGGCGGCAGCGAGCATCAGCTCGCGCGGACCGAGCCTCACGCCGGCACGCAACAGCACCTCGCCTACGGCGAAGTCCTGGCCGCGCGGCCTGATGTGGCGATGCGGCGCCGCCTCCTTGACGATCACCACGCCCGGGGCGGCGTCGGTGTCCTCCTGAATGACGACGGAGTCGGCGCCCTTCGGCACCGGAGCGCCAGTGAAGATGCGCACCGCTTCGCCGGGGCCGACCTCGCCGTCATAGCCGCTTCCCGCCGAGGACTCGCCGATCAGCCTGAGCGTCGCCGGCAGCGCGGCAACATCCTCGGCCCGGACGGCATAGCCGTCCATGGCTGAGGCATCGAAGGGAGGCTGGGTGAGACAGGCAGCGAGATCGTCGGCGAGAACGCGCCCGCGGCACTCGCCGAGCGGAACGCGCTCGGCGTCGAGCGGCTTGAGCCCCTCCGTCACGCGGGCAAGAGCTTCGGTTACGCTGAGCAAGGCCATGCAGGATTAGCGCCGAAGCGCGCCGGCCTTGAAACTGCCGGAGCGGCCGCCGGTCTTCTCGATCAGCCTGATGCCGGAGAACTCAATCGCCCGGTCAACCGCCTTCACCATGTCGTAGATGGTGAGGCAGGCAACCGAGACCGCGGTCAGCGCCTCCATCTCCACACCGGTCTTCGCCTCGACCTTGGCGGTCGCCTCGACCCTAATGCCGGCTGGGTCGCGCGACGGCGCAAAGTCGACCGTGACTTGAGTGAGAGGCAGGGGGTGACAAAGCGGGATCAGCTCATGCGTCCGCTTCGCAGCCATGATACCGGCGATGCGGGCGGTGGCGAGCACGTCGCCTTTCGGAGCATCTCCGCTCAAGATCAGGTCGAGTGTCTCAGGCGCCATGGAAACGAAACCCTCTGCCGTGGCGCTCCGCTCGGTGACCGCCTTCTCCGAGACATCGACCATGCGCGCCTCGCCCGCCTCATTGAGATGGCTCAAGCGGCGCGCCGTCATTGCGCTGCCTCGCGCTGCTTGACGGATGCGCCGGTGAGAAGCGTCCGCGTGGCCTCAGCCACGTCAGCCTGACGCATCAGACTCTCGCCGACAAGAAAGGCGCCGACGCCTGCGCCCGCGAGCCTCTCGAAATCGGCATGGGTGAAGATGCCGCTTTCGGCGATGACGATGCGGTCCTCCGGCACGAGCGGAACCAGAGCTTCGGTGACCGCGAGGTCGGTGACGAAGGTCTTGAGGTCGCGGTTGTTGATGCCGATGAGCCTGGTATCGAGTGCAAGTGCGCGGTCGAGTTCGGCGCGATCATGAACCTCGGCGAGCACGTCCATGCCGAGACCATGCGCGGCAGTCGTAAGCTGAACCGCCGTGGCGTCGTGAACAGCCGCCATAATGATCAGGATGCAGTCGGCGCCAAGAGCCCGCGCCTCGAGCACCTGATAGGGATCGACCATAAAATCCTTGCGCAGTGCCGGCAGGCTCGTCGCCTCACGCGCCATCGTCAAGAATTCAGGCCGTCCCCGAAAGGAGGGCGTGTCGGTCAGCACCGAGAGACAGGTGGCGCCGCCGGCCTGGTAGGCCCGCGCTAGCGCCGGAGGATCGAAATCGGCGCGGATCAGCCCCTTCGACGGGCTCGCCTTCTTGATCTCGGCGATCAGCGCGAATTCGGACGCGGCAAGCCGCGCGGCGATGGCGTCAGCGAAGGGCCGCACCGGCGCAGCAGCTTCGGCACAAGCACGCATGGCGGCCGTAGGGCAGGCCAATTTGGCGGCTTCGACCTCGCGCCGCTTGTAGGCGAGGATGGTATCGAGAACGTGAGCCATGCTCAGACCTTACCATGGCTGAGCGGCACGAGCGCCTCGAGAACGGCCAAAGCCTTGCCGCTGTCGATCGATTCCGCGGCCAGAGCCACGCCCTCGCGCAGCGTGCTCGCCTTGCCGGCAACGAGCAACGCCGCGGCCGCGTTCAGCAGCACGATATCGCGGAGCGGGCCTTTGAGGCCGCCAAGCACGGCGCGGACATGGGCAGCGTTCTCCACCGCGTTGCCGCCGGTGAGATCTTCGGGCCGCGCAACGGGAAGTCCGGCATTGCGCGGTGAAATCCTGAAGGTCGAGACCTTGCCCGCGTCCACCACGGCAACATCGCTGATCCCGGTGGTGGTGAGCTCGTCCAGCCCGTCGCTGCCATGCACCACCCAGGCCCGTATCGTGCCAAGCAGTGCCAGCACCTGCGCGATCGGCTCGACCCATTCCCTCCCGAACACACCGACGACCTGATATTTGGCGCCGGCCGGATTGGCGAGAGGCCCGAGCAGATTGAAGATGGTGCGCGTGCCGAGCTCGGTCCTCACTTGCGCCACATGGCGCATGGCGGCATGGTGCGCCGGCGCGAACATGAACCCAAGCCCGCATTCGGCAATGCAGCGCGAGATGGTCTCGGGCGAGGCCTCGATATTCACGCCAAGCTCTGTCAGCACGTCGGCTGAGCCAGAGCGCGAGGAGATCGCCCGGTTGCCGTGCTTCGCCACCGGCACGCCGGCACCCGCTACCACAAAAGCTGCGCAGGTCGAGATGTTGAAGGTGCCCTTGCCGTCGCCGCCGGTGCCGCAAGTGTCGATGGCGCCTTCCGGCGCGCGCACGGTGAGCACCTTGGCGCGCATGGCGCGGGCAGCGCCTGCGATCTCGTCCACGGTCTCGCCGCGGACCCGAAGTCCCATGACGAGCGCGCCGATCTGCGCCGGCGTTGCCGCGCCAGACATCACGAGATCGAAGGCTTCGGCAGCTTCTTCTTGGGTCAGGCTGTTGCCGGCAGCAACCTTGGCAATCGCTCCCCGCAAATCGGCGAGGATTGTTGTTCGTGCCAGCACGGGATCAGAGGGCACCGACCGCTTCTCTTGGGCTCGACGCTCTTGCGCGCCGCTCTACCCTGGCAAGATCGAGGAAGTTGGCAAGGAGCTGATGCCCGTGCTCAGAGGCAATGCTCTCGGGGTGGAACTGCACGCCGTGCACGGGATAGCGCTTGTGCTGCAGGCCCATGATCACGCCGTCGGCGGTCTCGGCGGTGATCTCCAGCACGTCGGGAAGGCTCGCCCGCTCGACCACGAGGGAATGGTAGCGCGTGGCTGAGAAATCCTGCGGGAGGC